>JBFILF010000036.1:0-19824 GCA_041599835.1 Pirellulaceae bacterium | reverse complement strand
GGAGCAGAGTGGGAGTAACCACTGGCTGGCGCTGCGTGCTGGTATGCACCGTGGCGTTGATCATCCCGAGGCACATCAACCCATGGCAAATGCGCTGGCCACGTCGGCCGGGGCGGGTTCGTATTGCAACGGCTCCATGGTGGCGCCCGCCCTCCCTTGGCTAAGCGACCGCATCGAGCCGGCGTATCCGAACAACTCGCCCAGCGGCGCGTGGGCCTCGATGAAGGTCATGCCACCGTGGCTGTCGGTGGTCACCACGCGGGCGCGGCGGCGTTCGAGATCGCTGACGAAATCGCCGTAGTATTCGTCGGGTGTGTTGATACTGAGCTTCATGATCGGCTCCAGCAGCGTCGGCTGGCCTTCGTTGAGGCCTTTTTCAAACGCTTCGCCGGCGGCGATGCTGAAGGCCATGGCATTGGAGCTTTCTTCGTGCATTTCAGCCGCGGTCAGTGTGACCTTGATCTTGGACAGCGGGAAACTGCCGATGATGCCACCGCCTTCGCCCCGCGAACGAAGCTCTTCCATGACCGCTTCGACCATGTCCGCCGGCAGCTGGCCTTGGGGCAGTTGATTGTCCAGCGTGACTCCTTCGCTGGCCGGGTCGGGCTGCATGGAGATGTCGAGTTTGGCAAACAGTTGCTGCCCGGCCACCACGCGATGGCATTCGCCGGTGACTTCGACGCGATTCGTGATCGTCTCCCGATAGGAGACGCGCGGTTTGTGCACCTTGACGTCCAGTTTGAAGTCGCGGAGCAAGCGGTTTTTGATCACTTCCAGGTGCAGT
This sequence comes from Pirellulaceae bacterium, assembly GCA_041599835.1. GTDB lineage: Bacteria > Planctomycetota > Planctomycetia > Pirellulales > Pirellulaceae > CAJQPP01. The sequence goes on along the minus strand of JBFILF010000036.1, from coordinate 19,040 downwards.
TCACCCATGCCGGCAATCAGCGTCTGGCCGGTCTCTTCGTTTTCGGTGGCGCTGAACGTGGGATCCTGCCGTTTGAGCATCTGTAACACGTCGGCCAATTTTTTTCGATCGGCGGTGGTTTCCGGTTCGATCGCCATTTCGATGACGGTGTCGGGAAACTCGATGGACTCCAGTTGAATAGGCGCCCGCGGGTCGCACAGTGTGTCTCCGGTTACGGCGTAGCGGGGTCCGATGATGCACACGATTTCGCCTGTGGACACGCCATCGACTTGTCCGTCTCGCTCCTTCTTGGTGGCGTGGATCTGCCACAGCTGGGCCACGTTTTCTTTTTTGTTGTTGCTGGGGCAAAGTACTCGCGTGTTGGCTTGAAGCTCGCCGGAATAGACGCGCACCCAGTACAGGTCGCCGGTTTTGGCCGGCAGGATTTTGAACACCAGGCCGCAAAACGGTTCCTGCGGATCCGGCTTGCGCCGGTCCTCGATGTTCTTTTTGAATGGGTTGATGCCCTCGACCGGCGGCCGATCGAGCGGGCTGGGCAGGTAGCGGGCAACGGCATTCAACACGGTTTGCACGCCGATGCCGTGCAGCGCGGAGCCGCATAAGATGGGCTGAATCTGTCCGGCGATCGTCGCCTGCCGGATCACGTCGTGCATCAGTTTGCCGGGAATCTTTTGCTCCTCGAGAGCCAGCTCCATTAGCTCGTCGCTAAAGCTGCTCAAATCACTAATGAGACGGGCCCGCCACGATTCGGCCCGCGGCAGTTGATCCGGCGGAATCTCCGTATCCTTGACTTCTTTGGTGTCATCGGAAAAGGTCAGCATCCGCATGCCGACCAAGTCGATCACGCCGCGAAACGGATCGCCGACGTGTGCCGGTCCCTGTCCGACGGGAATCGTCACCGCCATGGGTCGCGCGTCCAATCGGCTTTTGATTTCCTTGAGGACGCGTTCAAACTCCGCCCCTTCCCGATCCATTTTGTTGATAAAGGCGATCCGCGGCACGTGGTATTTGTTGGCTTGCCGCCAAACCGTTTCACTTTGGGCTTCGACGCCTTCACGGGCGCTGAATACGACGACCGCTCCGTCGAGCACCCGCAAACTGCGCTCGACTTCGGCGGTAAAATCGACATGGCCGGGCGTGTCGATCAAGTTGATATGCACGTCCTTCCAGTCGAACATCACGCAAGCGGAATAGATCGTGATGCCGCGTTCCTGTTCTTCCGCGTCGTCATCGGTGGTGGTGGTCCCCCTGTCCACCATGCCGACGCGGTGCTTGGCTCCTGCCAGGAACAACATGCGCTCCGTGACCGTCGTCTTGCCCGCGTCGATGTGGGCAATGATGCCGATATTTCGAATGGTATGCAGCTTGCGAGCCATCGGTCTGGTTCCATGGAGCCGGTCGACGGTTCCGGTTTTTCTGATCGCCTGAGTTATTTCCCAATCTAAGGTCGATTTTTATCCGCGCACAATAAAGGCCACATCGTCCATGGACGCCGATGCGGCCTGCAAGGTTCGTTGCCGATTACCAGGCAAAGTGGGCAAATGCCTTGTTGGCATCGGCCATGCGGTGCGTGTTCTCGCGTTTGGTGATTGCCGCACCCTCCCGGTTGTACGCCGCCACCAACTCGTCCGCCAACTTGAGGTGAGTGGGGCGTCCTTTTTTGTCTCGAACGGCGGTCAGGATCCAGCGAAAGGCCAGTGACTGCTGGCGCTGGCGATTGACCTGCATCGGTACCTGGTAGGAAGCACCGCCGACACGCTTGGATCGCACTTCGATTTGGGGTTTGACGTTTTCGATCGCCTCGTTGAAAACTTCGATCGATTCCCGGTCGGGAATGCGCTTTTTGATCTCGTCCAAAGCATCGTAAAAAACGCGCTGGGCCACCGTCTTTTTGCCGTCCCACATCATGCAATTGATAAACTTGCTGGCCAGGATCGAGTCGTGGACTGGATCCGGTTTGAGTTGCGTGCGACTGGAAGTGATTCGTCCCATGGTTAACTGATGTCTTGTTCTCGTTATGTTCTTGTCAGATTTGTTCTCGTCAGACCGTGTCGATTTTAATCGTTGCCGATCAAGATTTCTTGGTCCCGTAGCGGCTGCGTGACTGTTTTCGGTTATCAACGCCCAACGTATCCTGCGAACCACGCACGACCTGGTACCGCACTCCCGGCAAGTCGCGGACGCGGCCGCCGCGAACCAGCACAATCGAGTGCTCCTGCAGATTGTGTCCTTCGCCCGGAATGTAAACGGTGACTTCTTTGCCGTTACTCAAGCGGACGCGGGTGATTTTCCGCAGCGCCGAGTTGGGCTTTTTGGGCGTCATGGTCCGCACTTGCAAACAGACGCCTTGTTTCTGCGGGCACTTTTCCAGCACCGGCGCCTTGGTGAATTTGCGCTTTTGCTTGCGTCGCTTGCGAACGAGTTGATTGATCGTGGGCATGTAAAGTACGTACTTCTAGCGGCTTGCTCGGACGAGTTGAAACGTTTTAGGGTAAGCATTTCCGCCTTGCTGTCAACCGCAAAGGGATGGGCCCCGGCAAAATCGTTACGGCACAATCGGCGCTAAACGGGCGTCCATGTCGCGGCGCGACCCGAGCGCTCCCCGGTCGACTCGACCATCGCCGTGGCATTCAATGGTGGCCTTCAATGATCGTGCCCTGTTTGGTGTTTCTGATGGTTCAGGACAAGTCATGAAGTTTATCGTTGCCGGTGGCGGAATAGGGGGGTTGGCAACCGCCCTGGGACTTTCGCGACTGGGACACCACGTGACGATCATGGAGCGAGCCCCGAGCCTGGCATTGGAGGGAACCGGTATCAGCCTGCAGCCAAACGCCATGCAGGCGTTGAGCTATTTGCAACTAGACGAACCGGTGATGAGGGCGGGATATCCGTCGGACTCGGGCCGTCTCATCTCATCGGCTGGCACCACCATAAAGTATTTCTCCTTCGCCTCGTATCGCGACCGCTTTGGGTGGTTGCCGGTCACCATCCATCGCGCCGATTTGATCGGTCTGATGGCCCAGGCGCTGGACCAAAGTAAAGTGCAGATACGATTCGGCGAGACCATCGAATCATTCACGTTCATGGACAGTCGAGTCCGCGTGAATTCGGCTTCCCAACGTCAATTCGATTGCGACGCCCTGATTGGCGCCGACGGAATAAATTCGAAAGTTCGAGCGCAATTGTGGGGAGGCCGCGAGGCAATCTACTCCGGATACACGTGTTGGCGGGGAATGTTGAGCCAATCGCCCATCGCGACCGACTGTCAAACCATGGTGGAAATCTGGGGCCGATCTGCCCGATTTGGCTACATGCGCTGCAGCTCAGATTCGATCTACTGGTTTGCCACGCAAGATCGGAAGCATCCTTCCGAGGGCGTTGACCATTCACCCGAATGGAAAAACACATTCAGCCATTGGCCGGCACCGGTCCCGGAAATCGTGCGGCTTACACGCGACGACGACATTTATCACAACGACATTTTTGATCGCGATCCGATTTTTCCCTGGGGAAAAGGCTCCGTCACTCTGCTGGGTGATGCGGCCCATGTAATGACGCCCAATCTCGGGCAGGGCGGAGCGCAAGCGTTGGAAGATGCCGTCGTGTTGACGATGTCAATTCAAAAACACGATGCGCTGGAAAAAGCTCTCAGGTCATACGAGGCGATTCGGCATCGGCGAACCCGGCGACTGGTGCTTCGCTCCCGGTTTTACGGAAAGTATGCCCAAGGCAGCAACGCCTGGCGGCGGTTGGTACGCGACTATCTCATGGCGCGGTTTCCGGACGCGTTGGTTAAGAAATCGCTCGACGCCCAATTTGATTTTCGAAAACAGCTGGTGTCGTTCGACCTGCCCAATCATCCGACCATCGCCTGACAAAGGGGTATAGGATATCCCGCACAATCGCCGGGCCTACGCGCCCGCCTACTCCGGCGGCATGGTCAGCACGGCAGCCATGGCGTCGATGCCGTACATCAAATTGCCCAGTCGCAGGTTTTCATCGGGCGCATGCTGGTTGTTGTCATGGTTGGCCATGGGCAAGATTACCAGCGGTTTCCGCTGGCCTTCGGTCACTAGATACAGTGGCAAAGAACCGCCCAGGCTGGGAATTTGCAATAGCCGTTGCTGGCCACCGAGCATCAACTCCAATCGGCGAACCAGTGGCTGGACCGCCGGATGGTCCATCGAAGTGCGAGCCGCCGGATAACCGACGTCGCGCGTAACCTGGGCGATTTGGGCGTGGGCGGCCCGGTCGGCCGACGAGGGCGGACGGCGGGTGATCCAATATCCCTGCTGCTGTACATGTCGCTCGACCAACTCCAGCATGCCCACCGGGTGATTGCCTTTGACCAGCCGCACGTCGATCGACACCGTGGCCTGGTTGGGAACGATGTTTCGCGCAGAGGTACCAACTGTCGCGCATTGCAGCCCGCGAATATTCAATGACGGCAATTGCATCCGTTGCAGGTAAGCCTGGTTTTGGTTTTCTGTTTGCGACAATCCCAACTCGTCCCGCAGCGCGTCGTCAATCGCCGGCACGTCATCCAACGCGAGTTGTTCGGCGGCGCTGAGCGGTTGCACGCTGTCGTAAAACCCTTTGATCGTTACCTTCCCGTTTTCATCTTTCATTCCCGACAGCAGCCGGGCCAACATCAGGCCAGGGTTTGGCGCCCAATTGCCGTAGTGGCCCGAATGCAGGTTGCGGTTTGCGCCATACAAGGTAATCTCCAGAGCCGTGATGCCGCGCACTCCGAAATACAGGGTCGGTTGGCGGCTTTGGTGCAGCGGCCCGTCACAAAAGACCCACAAGTCGACGTCCTGAAATTTGTCGGCATGTTCCGCCAGCACGCGACCCATGTGCGGCGAGCCAATTTCTTCTTCGCCGTCAAAAAAGAATTTGATGTTACTCGTTCGCGGTACATCGTATTGTCGCATCGCGTCCAATGCCGCCAGCAACGCGATAAACGGCGCTTTGTCATCGGAGGCACTGCGCCCGTACACTCGCCACTGGGGTTGGATCGCCGCACCGGCGGCGGGCCAGTCGAGAGGCGCGCCACCTTGCAAAATGGACTCGGAGTACAGCCGCGGCTCAAACGGCTGGGTGCTGGACCAACGGGCAGGATTGATAGGCTGGCCGTCGAAGTGCGCATAGATCAGAATCGTCCGCTGGGCACCGCTAGTAGGCAATTCACCATAGACGACGGGATTGGCTGCGGGCACCTCTAACAGCTGCATTTTGGCACCGCGGCGAGAAAACTGTTCGACGATGTATTCGGCATTCTCGCGCACGTCGTCCTGATCCGCCGACACGTTGGGCAGCCGTATAAACTCGCGCAGTTGGCCGAGGATTTGAGCCGCGTTGGCATTTTTGTATTGCTGAAGCTGATTGGCCAGTTCATCGGCCGGCAGAGTTATGTGAAACGCCAAGCTTGCGAAAAGACCGGCCGCGACGGTCAGAAAACGGCTCATGATGGGCTCCAATGATGCTGGTGTGATCTGGGATGATCTGAAGTTCATGGCTCTGGGGCGACACTGCCGGACAAACCATCTGCCGCGGGCCGACGGCAACGGATTCGACCGGCGGCAGGAGGTCATTATACGAGCAACCACATACCAGCGCGACGCGCAAGCGAGTGGGTAATAGAAAGCAGCGGCACCGCGTGGACACTGCTGGACAAGCCAGCAGCGCCACCGTTTGTGTTAAAGGATCAACGCTGGCAAACGGCTTAAGCGCGACCGCCGTCCAGTTGGTCCTGCCAGGCTTGCAGCTGTTCCCATTGGCCGGCGGCGGCCAAAGCGGCTTGCTCCGCCCACGTGGTGGGATCGTGCGCCGTCATCACACCGCCGATTGACGAGAGGATATCGCGAATTTGATCGGGTCCACAGGCCGCCAACTGGGCATAGGTGGCGATGCCGGCGGCGTTAAGATGCTCTTCGATCTTGGGACCGATGCCCTCGATTCGCGTCAGGTCATCTCGCTCGGCCGCTGCTGTCGGTTTGCCGCCTTCCAATTCGTCCTGCCAGGTTTTGAGTTCATCCCAGCGGCCGGCGGCGGCCAACGCCGCTTGTTGCGGCCAAGTCGTTGGATCATGCGATGAGAGATTGGCGCCAGTCAAAATCGTTGCGATCTGATCCGGTACGGCGGCACTTAATTCTGCAAACGTATAGACGCCAGCCAAGTTTAACTGCTCTTCGATTTTTGGGCCGATGCCCTCGATTTTGGTCAAGTCATCTTTGGGGCCGACCGAGAGCGAGCCGGATCCGTCACCGTCGCCGGCGCCCGAGCCAAGCTGACCGAAATCGGTCGATTCCATCACCGCCTGCGCATCCGGAGGCGCGGGCACACTGGTAAAGTCGGATTGACCGGCACCCGAGGCCATGGCCGGTATCGTGGCGTCCGCCGCGGCGCTTGCCGACTGTTCGGCTTGCGTGGCGCTTTCCAGCAGCGGGAACGACTCCTCCAAGGTTTGCCCGGCCCGCTCGGCCAATTCCGGCATGGCTTCGAGTTTGAAGTGGACTTCGGAATCTTGGAAGGTGCGGAATCCGGTACCGGCGGGAATCAGGTGGCCCAGAATCACGTTTTCCTTCAGTCCCACCAGGTGGTCCGTTTTGCCAGCCAAAGCGGCTTCGGTGAGCACCTTGGTGGTCTCCTGGAAACTGGCTGCCGAAATAAAGCTTTTGCTCTGCACCGACGCTTTGGTGATGCCCAACAACTGCGTGCTGCAGGTGGCCGGTTTCGGTTTGCTGCCTTTGGACGGCGTGCCACCGAGGGCTTCGATTTGCGAATTGACTTGTTGCAGATGGTCCTTGGCGACAATCTGGCCCTCTTCGAAATCGCTGTCAGCCTTGTCGGAGATCTTGAGGCTTTTTGCCAAATCTTCGTTGACGCGGCGGAAATCGAACCGGTCGCAGACCAGGCCGGGCAGCAGATTGGTGTCACCCGAGGCCTCGATTTTCACTTTGCGCAGCATGCGCGCGATGATGATTTCAATGTGCTTGTCGTTGATTTCGACGCGCTGACTGCGGTAGACGCTTTGGATTTCATGCAGCAAGTACTGTTGCACGGCTTCTTCGCCCGACACGCGGAGAATATCGTGAGGCACCAGTGGCCCGTCGACCAGCGAACTGCCGGCTTTGACGAAATCGCCGGCGTGCACCAGGAAGCGTTTTCCGGGTGGCACCAGGTGTTCGACTTCGATGCCGCTTTCGCTTTTGACGATAATCGATCGTTTGCCGCGGCGTTTTTCGCCCAGGATCTCCACGATGCCGTCAATTTCCGCCAAGACCGCCGGGTCTTTCGGTTTGCGAGCTTCGAAAATCTCGGTAACACGCGGCAAGCCGCCGGTGATGTCCGTAATCCCGGTTGCTTCGCGGGGCGTTTCCGCCACGGTAGAACCAGCTGAAATCTGCGTTCCCTCGTCGACGATGATGTGGGCACGCTCCGGCAGATAGTACACGTCGAGCGGTTTACCGTCGGCGTCTTCGATAACGATTTGCGGATGCAATTCACCTTTGTGATCGATGATTGAGCGACGCACGGTACCGCTGGCGTCCTTTTCCTCGCTCATCGTTTCACCTTCGACGATGTCTTCGTAGCGAACACGGCCGCTGACTTCCGACAAGATCGGAATCGCGTGCGGGTTCCACTGGCAGAGCACGGTCTCCGGTTCAATGTGTTGATCGTCGGTGACGTTCAAGATGGCGCCCATCGGCACTTTGTGGTTTTCCAGTTCCCGTCCTTTCGAATCGAGAATGGCGATTTCACCGTTTCGCGTCAGCACGACCGTGTTGCCTTGCTCGTTCGTGACGTGGCGCATGCGCGTCAGCTTGACGATGCCACCCTTCTTGCATTTCTTTTCGCTTTCTTCGGTTTGGGTGCCGGCCACGCCACCGATGTGGAATGTCCGCATCGTTAATTGCGTACCGGGTTCGCCGATACTTTGAGCGGCGATGATGCCGACGGCCATTCCTTCTTCGACCAGGGCGCCGGTGGACATGTCCATGCCGTAACACAAGCGGCAGCAACCCAGCGGCGCGTCGCAGGTCATCGGGCTGCGGACCTGGATTTTCTCCAGACCCATTTCCTCGATCTTGCGGGCGATTTCCGGCGTGATCATTTCGTTTTCGCGGACGATGACTTCGTCTGTCACCGGGTTGACGATGTTCTGGCGACTCACGCGCCCGTTGATGGCCGCCGCCAATCGCACTTCCACCGCCTCTCCCCGATAGATCACCCCTTTGGTGATGCTTTGGGTCGTCCCGCAATCGTGGGCCGTGATGACCACGTTTTGGGCCACGTCGGCCAGTTTGCGCGTGAGGTATCCCGAGTCGGCGGTTTTCAGCGCGGTGTCGGCCAGGCCTTTGCGGGCACCGTGTGTGGAGCTGAAATACTCCAGCACCGACAGGCCTTCGCGAAAGTTGGCTTTGATCGGCGTCTCGATGATTTCCCCGGTCGGTTTGGCCATCAGACCACGCATCCCGGCCAGCTGGCGAATCTGCTCCACACCGCCTCGGGCACCGGAGTGCGCCATCAGAAACACGGGGTTGATGTAGCCATGGCCGCCGCGATCGTCGGCTTCCATCACTTCCATCATCTCCTTGGTGATCTGCTCGCGGGCGTGCGTCCACGTGTCGAGCACCTTGTTGTACCGTTCCTGGTCGGTGATCACGCCGCGTTCATAGTGTTTGCGGAATTTAAGCACCTCTTTCTCGGCATCCGCCACAATTTTTTCTTTGCTTTCCGGCGTGACCAGGTCATCCGTAGCGAACGACAAACCGCTCCGGGTGCTTTCCCGGAAACCCAGCTGGTTCATGTCGTCCAACAGCTTGATCGTGGCCCGCCGACCGAGCGATTGGTAACAGTCGGAGATGACCGTGGCCAGATCGCCACCCTTCATGGGATAGTTATAAAAATCCATTTGCTGGGGCAGGATCATGTTAAACATGATGCGGCCATAGGTGGTTTCCACAATGTCGCCGGGCCGGCTTTCCTCTTCGTTCAGCCGCACGCGACGATCCCGCGGCAGGCGGACTTTGATGCGAGCGTGCAATTCGATCACGTTTTGGGAATAAGCCAAATCGGCTTCGGCCAGCGACGCAAACACCATGCCTTCGCCTTTGCGGCCCGGCAGCCCGATGGTGATGTAGTAACAGCCCATCACCGTGTCCTGCGACGGACTCATGATCGGGCGCCCGTTGGACGGGGCAAAAATGTTGTTGGTCGACATCATCAGCGTGTGTGCTTCGACCTGGGCTTCGATCGAAAGCGGCAAATGGACCGCCATCTGGTCGCCGTCAAAGTCGGCGTTGAAGCCTTTGCAAACCAACGGATGCAAATGAATCGCGTTGCCCTCGACCAGCACCGGTTCAAACGCCTGAATGCCCATACGGTGCAACGTCGGTGCCCGGTTAAGCAGCACCGGATGGTTCTGGATCACATCTTCGAGAATGTCCCATACTTCCTCGTCCTTGCGCTCCAACATCTTTTTGGCACTCTTAATCGTGTCGGCGTGCCCTTTTTCCTTGAGCTTGCGAATGATGAACGGCTGGTACAGTTCCAAGGCGATCTTTTTGGGCAAACCGCATTGATGCAACTTGAGCCGCGGGCCGACCACGATCACGCTGCGGGCCGAATAGTCGACGCGCTTGCCGAGCAGGTTTTCCCGAAACCGGCCTTGCTTGCCCTTGATCATGTCGGTCAATGATTTGAGGGGTCGATTGCTGCTGCCCAGCACCGGCCGCTTGCATCGGTTGTTGTCAAACAGTGCGTCGACCGATTGCTGCAACATGCGTTTTTCGTTGCGGATGATCACCTCGGGGGCGTTGAGGTCGACCAGTTTCCGCAAACGGTTGTTGCGGTTGATGATGCGTCGGTACAAGTCGTTGAGGTCGCTGGTGGCGAAGTTGCCGGAATCAAGCAGCACCAAGGGGCGCAAATCGGGCGGGATCACCGGGATCACGTCCAGCACCATCCATTCGGGTTTGTTGTCGCTGTCCCGGATAGCTTCGACGATCTTCAGCCGGTTGGTCAGGTCTTTGGCCTTTTGTTTGGAGCCGGTTTCCACCAGTTGCACGCGGAGGTTGTCAGAGAGTTTGACCAGATCCAACTTGGACAGCAGTTTGCGGATGGCCTCAGCGCCCATGCCTGCTTCGAAACTGCTGTCGCCGTACTGGGCTCGCGCTGCGCGGTATTCTTCTTCGGTCAACAGCTGTTGGGCTTCCAGCTCGGTCGAGCCGGGGTCGACGACGACATAATCCTGAAAATAAATGATCTTTTCCAGGTTCGTGGTTTTCATGTCCAACAGGTTGCCCAGGCGGCTAGGCATGGCTTTGAAGAACCAGATGTGCACCACTGGGGCGGCCAATTCGATGTGCCCCATGCGTTTGCGGCGAACGCGCGAGTGGGTAACTTTGACGCCACAGCGATCACAGATCATGCCTTTGTATTTCATGCCGCGATACTTGCCGCAGGCGCATTCCCAGTCCTTTTCCGGGCCAAAAATGCGTTCGCAAAACAGGCCGTCCTTTTCCGGGCGGTAGGTACGGTAGTTGATCGTCTCCGGTTTTTTCACCTCGCCCATCGACCAGCTGCGAATGTCGTGAGGCCGGGCCAGGCTGATTTTGACCGAAGCGTAATCGTTGATGCGTTCGTAAGAGGTGTCGGCGATTGCCATGTGCACCTGCTCCTGTATTGATGAACCGAATGGTTGGGATCGTTTATCGAAATCGCCCTGTGGGGCAGTTAGTTTCGTGGCGGTTGCTAGACGCGCCGTTTCTCCAGTTGCATGTTGAGGGCCAGGCCGCGGATTTCGTTGGTCAGCACGTCGAAGCTGGCGGGGGTGCCGGCTTCCAGCGTGTTTTCGCCTTTGACCATCGATTCGTAAATCTTGGTGCGGCCCTCCACGTCGTCGCTTTTGACCGTCAACAACTCTTGCAAGATGTAGGCGGCCCCGTAGGCTTCCAGTGCCCACACTTCCATTTCACCGAATCGCTGGCCGCCAAAGCGGGCTTTGCCACCCAGCGGCTGTTGCGTAATCAACGAATAAGGCCCAGTGCTGCGGGCATGGACTTTATCGTCGACCAGGTGATGCAATTTGAGCATGTAGATGTATCCGACCGTCGTCTCCTGCTGCATCGGGCGGCCGGTGCGACCGTCATACAGCGTTGTCTTTCCGCTGCGCGGCAGGCCCGCCTCCTCGAGGCAATCGTTGATCGTTTCTTCGGAGGCTCCGTCGAAGACCGGCGTGATGGCGCGGAATCCGGTTTTGGCTCCAGCCCAACCGAGGTGGGTTTCCAGGATCTGACCGACGTTCATGCGGCTGGGGACCCCCAATGGGTTTAGCAGGATTTGCAGCGGCGTGCCGTCTTCCAGAAACGGCATGTCTTCGACCGGCATGATCTTGGCGATCACACCTTTGTTGCCGTGTCGCCCGGCCATTTTGTCACCGACGGAAATCACCCGTTTGGTGGCGATGTAAACTTTGACCATTTGCAACACGCCGCTACGCAGTTCGTCGCCGCGTTTCATGCTGTTGACGGTGCGGTCTCGTTTGTCGATGGCGTTCTCGACCGAGGGCCAGAATTCGTCGCGCAACGCCTCGATCTGCTTGATGCGCTCTTCGCTCCGCATCCCGTCGGTAATGGTCTGCAGACGGAAGGTCACCGCTTTTTCGGCAATCGACTTGGCATCCTGGTCACGGACCAGCGGCACCTGGTCCTGGTCGACCAGAACTTTTCCGACGATCTTTTCCATGGCCTCGACCATTTCGGTAAAGGCCCGGGCCACGGTTTCGTTGCCTTCGATTTCGGCGGCCTTGAGATCCTTTTCGTAGACCTTGCGCTCTTCCTCGGACAGGCTCATGCGACGCGAAAACCGCTGGGTGTCGATCACGATGCCTTCGATGCCCGACGGGACTTCCAGCGAATCGTTTTTCACATCTTCACCAGCGCGGCCGAAAATGGCGTGCAACAATTTCTCTTCGGGCGTCAATTCCGTTTTGGATTTGGGCGAGACCTTGCCGACCAGGATATCACCGGGCCTGACATACGTTCCGACCTGAACGATGCCATTGGCGTCCAGATTGCGGAGGGCTTTTTCGCTGACGTTGGGGATGTCTCGCGTGAACTCTTCGCGGCCGAGTTTGGTTTCCCGAATTTCCACGTCAAATTCCTCAATGTGAATCGACGTGTACGTGTCGTTCTTGACCAATTCCTCGCTGATGATGATCGCATCCTCAAAGTTGTAACCGTCGAAGGACATGAACCCGACCAGCACGTTGCGACCCAGCGACAGCACACCGTCGTGCGTGGCGGCACCGTCGGCCAGCACGTCGCCTTTCGCCACTTTGTCACCGATGTCGACGATGGGGCGTTGATTGAGGCAGGTGCGTTCGTTGAGGCCGACGTATTTTTTCAATTCGTACACGTCACTGCCGATCTCGATGCGCGTGGCGTCGACGTAAGTCACTTTGCCGGCGCGGCGGGCGCGAATCACCATGCTGGAGTTTTCGGCAATCGACCGCTCCATCCCGGTGCAAACGATCGGTGGTTCGGTGACCAGCAGCGGAACGGCCTGCCGCTGCATGTTGGAACCCATCAGGGCCCGGTTGGCGTCATCGTGCTCCAAAAACGGAATCAAGCCGGCCGAGACACCGACCATCTGGCTGGGGGCAATGTCGATGTACTGAACCCGCTCGGGCGTGACCAGTTCAAAGTCGGCGCGATAGCGGGCGATGATGTTGCCCGCCAGTTGTTTGGAACCGACGATGCGGTTGTTTTCGACTTCGGTATCCGCCGGGGCCACGTGGGCGTTTGCTTCTTCGTCCGCCCGCAACCAAACGATCTCGTCGGTGAGGCGCGCTTTGTTGACTTTGAGATACGGCGTGACCAGAAATCCGTAGTCATCGACGCCGGCGTAGATGGCCAAGCTGGAAATCAAGCCGATGTTGGTGCCTTCCGGCGTTTCGATGGGACAGATGCGTCCGTAGTGGGAGATGTGCACGTCGCGAACTTCGAATCCAGCCCGTTTGCGGTTCAAACCACCAGGCCCCAGTGCCGATAAACGCCGCTCGTGGGTCAGTTGTGACAGCGGGTTGGTCTGGTCAACGACCTGCGACAATTCGCCGCGACCGAAAAAGTATTCGATGGCCGCCGAGATGCTTTTGGGGTTGATCAGGCTGCGCGGCGTCATGTCTTCCTGGTCTTTTAAGCTCATCCGCTCCTGGACCGTCCGCCGCAATTTGAGGAATCCCTTCCGCAATTCGTCGCAGGCCAGTTCATTGATCGTGCGCAAACGGCGATTGCCCAGGTGGTCAATGTCGTCGATTTGGGCGGTGCCCCCTGGCGTGGACAGTTCGAGGATGTATTGGATGGACGCCAGGATATCCTGCGGCCGCAGTGTCATTTCGTTTTCCGACACGCCCAAGTCCAACTTGCGGTTGATTCGGAACCGGCCGACTTTGCCGAGCCGGTAGCGGTTGTCGTCGTAAAACTTCTCGTGGAACAAGGCGCGGGCCTTTTCCAGGGCTGGCGGGTTGCCGGGCCGCAGTCGCTGGTAGATGCGGAGCAGCGCTTCTTCGTGGCTGGACGTGTTGTCGTCTTCCAGCGAATTGAAGATCAGCGGGCTGCGGGGCGGGCTCATGATCTCGCAGGCCTTGACGCCGGAGGAGCAAATCGACTCGGCAGCTTCCTTGCTGATCTTGCGACCAGCTTCCACAATGATTTCGCCAGCCCGCTCGGATGTTGACGGGTAAACAATGTCGTCGATGGCGATTTTGCCATCCAGCTTCGACGCGCTACGTTTGTCGACTACTTTGACCTTGGAGGTATTGTAAAAGGCGCGGAGGATTTGGGCGTCTTCGCTGAATTTGGGATCCATGGCCCGCAACAGCGTCATGGCCGAGAATTTGCCGCTTTGGTCAATCCGCACCTGCAATACGTCTTTTTTGGTGACGTTGACTTCAATCCAACTGCCCCGCTCCGGGATCACGCGGCAGCTGGGCAGTTTGCGATCCGTGGTGCCATCGGTTTCCATGACAAAATCGATGCCGGGGCTGCGGTGCAGCTGGCTGACGACCACGCGTTCGGCTCCGTTAATAATGAACTCGCCGCCGCCCAGCATGATGGGGATGTCGCCCAGGTACACTTCCTCTTCGATCGGCTGTTCCTTGAACAACCTGAGCCAGACGCGGAAGGGACGTCCGTAGGTCAACCGCAGCTGGCGGCACTCGTTGGGCGTGTAGCGGGGTTTGCCCAGCTCGTAGCGGACGTATTCCAACTTGGTTTGTTTGTCGTAGCTTTCGATCGGAAAGATCTCGCGCAACACGCTTTCGATGCCCTGGTCCTTGCGTTTTTCATGGGCGATGTCATGTTGCAGGAAATCGTCGTAGCTGGCCGTCTGAATTTGCGTCAGATCGGGCGGCGCGGGGTAATCGCGACCACTGCCAAAATATCGAACATCAGACGGCTCGAGACGACGTATGGTAGGGGTGGCCATAAGCGGAAACTCTCTGAAATCTAATTACAAAGTGACGGCAATGACGGGCTCGCTGCCTGGAATTTGAGTAGCTGCCGACGGTGCAAGCGAACGCGACGCACTTGAGCTCGACGGCGCGCAACGGGGGCGCAATCGATACGCAAGGCAATTAAACCTCGGAATTCGCGCAGACAAAGTTTCTTTCGCAAGTCGGCTCGGACTCAAACAACCGGGTCGTTGGCAATCGCCACCCGGATTCCGTTCGCCGGGCCCGGGCGATTGCCGCGTTTGGACATGTGTGGACGCACTCGGGTGAACTCGACGACTCGGTCCGCGTTACCGCAGCCGTTCGGCGAGTTCTGGGGTAATGGTTTATTTCAATTCGATACTGCCACCAGCACCTTCGACTTCGGCCTTGATCTTTTCCGCCTCTTCTTTCGAAGCGGCTTCTTTGAGGGTCGCCGGAGCGCCTTCGACCATCTTTTTGGCTTCCATCAACGATGCGCCGGTGATGTTTTTGACTACTTTGACCACATCCAGTTTCTTGTCGCCAAAGCCGGTCAGCACCACATCGAATTCGGTTTTTTCTTCCACTTCAGCGCCACCGCCGCCAGCCCCGTCGGCCGCCATCATGACGGCGCCTCCGGCAGCCGGTTCGACTCCGTGGGCCTTGAGGCAGTCACGGATTTCGACCAGCTCCTTCAGTGATTTTCCCATCAGGGAATTCACAAATTCTTCGGTCTCGGCGGAAAACTCGGCGGTGGCTGTTGCTTCTTCGGTCATCGGATTTTAGTTCCTTTCGTTAGAAATAATGGCGTGCGCAGACGGCGCGTTTTCCGTCTACGATTCTGTTTTTTCTGTTTCGTTTTGTTCGATCAGTTGTTCGACCTGACTGGCGATCTGCTGGGCCGGGCCCGTTAACTGGCTGGCCAGCTCGGAGGCCACTCCAGTCAGCTGGCCGGAGACGATGCTCAGCAGTTCCTCCCGCGTGGGCCACTTGCTGATTTGTTTGACCTGTTCGGCCGAGAGCGGTTCGCCATCGAGCACCCCGCCCCGGGCTTCAAAAGCTGCATACTCTTCACTCTTGTCCAGCGCGACGACTTCCCGCACCAGCGAGACGAAATCTTCGGCGCCCCAGACCAGGGCGGCCGAGCCGTCGAGGTTGTCAAAAGCGGCAGCGATCGGTGTTCCGGCCGTCGCCCGCACCGCCAGGCTGTTCTTGACCACCAGCACGCGGATGTCCTTTTCGCGAAGCTGTTTTCGCAGTTGGACCGTGGTGTTGGCGTCGAGCCCGATCATGTTGGCCACCAGGCAGTCCTGGACGCCTTCCAGTCGCTGGGCAAAATCCTGGGCCAGCAGGTCTTTTACGTGTTTGCTCATGGTTTGTTACCGTTGAATGTTTGGCGTCGTCCGATCAGGCGGCGATGCGAATACCTGGGCTCATGGTCGCCGAAACGGAGATCCCTTTGACGTAGGTGCCTTTGACGGCAACCGGTTTCATGGAGTTGATTCGCTCGATGAATGCACCGATGTTTTCCTCAAGCTGTTGCGCGTCGAAACTCAGCCGGCCCACCACCGCGTGCACGTTGCCGCCATTGTCGTTGCGGAACTCGACCTTACCGGCTTTGTATTCCTTGACCGTGTTGGCCACGTCCGGTGTGACGGTCCCGGCGCGAGGCGAGGGCATCAGACCGCGCGGTCCAAGCACCCGGCCCAACGGACCGACGACGCCCATCATGTCGGGCGAAGCAATGCACACATCGAAATCAACCCAACCGTCCTGGATTTTTTTGGCCAGTTCCTCCTGGCCGACCTCATCAGCACCCGCTTCCTTAGCCGCATCGGCCGCGTCGCCTTTGGCGAACACGATCACGCGTTGCGACTTGCCAATCCCGTGCGGCAACACGATCGAGCCGCGGACCAGTTGGTCCGCCTGCTTGGCATCGATGCCCAGCCGCATGTGGACTTCGACCGTCTGGTCGAACTTGGTCCCCTCAAACCCTTTGAGAATCTCCACAGCGGTGGATAACTGCTGGGGCTCGGCGGGAATTTTATCTGCGAGTGTTTTGTATCGCTTGGAACGTTTTGGCATCACACTCTACCGCTGATTCGCGGTCCTTTGAAACTATAATGATTAAGTGTTTGTATTGGCGGGCAACCTCTCGAATTCAATTCAGTCCTCAACCTCGATCCCCATACTGCGGGCGGTTCCCTCGATCATGCGACAGGCATGGTCGATGTTGGTTGCGTTCAGGTCCGCCATCTTCTTTTGGCAGATTTCCCGCACCTGTGAGCGGGTCACTTTGGCCACCTTTTCCTTGTTGGGGACACCGGACCCTTTAGCGATGCCAGCCGCCTGTTTCAGCAACGAGGCCGCCGGCGGGCTCTTGGTAATGAAATCGAAGCTGCGGTCGTTATACACGGTGACGATCACCGGGATCGGCGTGCCGTTGAACTCTTTCGTGCGGTCGTTGAACTGCTGAACGAATTGACCCAGGTTGATCCCGAACTTTCCCAGCGAGGTGCCCACCGGGGGTGCCGGTGTGGCTTGGCCGCCGGGCACTTGGAATTTTGCCTGACCCTGAATTTGTTTTTTTGCCATGGTTTGATTTTGCTCGTATTGATTTTCGCAATCAGTCGCCGCGGGCAGGGAACGCGACGAACCGCTCGGTGGCTATAAATCCTCGATTTGCCAGTGATCCAATTCGACGGGATTGGGCCGGCCGAAAATGTTGATCATCACGGTCACCCGACCATTGCGCTCGTCGATGTTGGAAACTTCGCCTTCGTAGTTCTGGAAATATCCTTCTTTGACACGGACGCGGTCCCCGGGCTTGAACTTGATGGCCGTCTTCACCGTGTCTTCGGCTACCTGTTCCAAATCGGACTTGGTCGAAGCGACGATGCGGTCGACTTCCTCGGCGGTCAGCGGCGCCGGTTTGCCGGCGGCACCGGTAAAGTCGCCGATGCCGGGCGTTTCGCGAACCAGGAACCAGGTGTCGTCGTTGATGGACATGTTGACGACGATATAGCCCGGATAAAGTTTGCGTTTCACGATGCGCTGTTTGCCGGTCTTGCTGAACTCCTTGACGTCTTCGGTGGGCACCAGGATTTCGCCAAAGTACGGCTCCAAGCCCGCGACCTTGACGCGGCGGCGGAGCGCGTCGCAAATGGAGTTTTCACGATTGACCTGGACCTTGAGGATGTACCAGTTCATGTCAATGTCGGTAACTTCTTCGGCCGGCTCCACCAGGTCTTCCAGCGGCAACGCGTCTTCGTCCTCATCCTGATCTTCGTCGACGAAATCGTCGTCCAGGATCTCCGACGCCTCAAACTCGGTGGACGGTTCCGGTTCCGACGCCGGTGTCAGCTGGGGTTCGTCCCCGCCGACTTCGGCGGCAGCGGGCTGGTCGGCAGCGGGCTGGTCACCGGGAGGTTGGTCATCATGGGTCGAGGCGGCCGTCACGTCGCCGGGGGTTTCCTGACCGGCGGCAATGATTGACTCGGGCAGCGGCTGCGAACCGGCATCGCCACCAGTGGGCCCCCCGGCTGCGGTCGAGGATGACGCCGCGGCTGCTGATTCGGCGGGTGGCTGCTGCGATCGATCCGCCGCTGGGGTGTCGGCCACCGCCGGTTCGTGCGTGGCAGCGCTTTCGGTTAATTCGTTTTCATTCACCATGCCAACGAAACCTTCAAAATTGGCTCCGAGCACCCTTAGGCCTTGGCCCGGATGCCAATCTGCTCAAATAAAATGGTCCAAATCAAGTCAAACACCCACAGCGCCAAGGCCATGGCAAAGATCACAAAGATCACCACCAACGAGGCTCGCCACAATTCCTGGGTGGTGGGCCAGGAGACCTTGTTCATCTCCGCTTCGACGGCGATCAGGAAATCTGCAAAGGGGGCGTAATTCACAACCCGATACCCGATCCACACACCGAGCGCACCGAACACTAGCAGTGTGACGTAGTTTGATGTTTCGGTAACGCGACCGGCCTCATCCACAAACATGTCCGAGATCAAGCTGATGCTGCCCAGTTCCCAGGCGATTAGCAATGCCACCACGGCAATGCTGACGAACGTCACCTGGCGGACAATCCGGCCCTGCGTTGGTTTGTACAACCCGCGTTGAAACATCGCGCCGATCAAGCCGACGTTGCGTGCTTCGCTCGGTTGCTTGGCCATTGAACTCATCGTTTGCTCCTAATTGGCTCCATCCGTTGGCACGGTGGAGTCGCGCCGTGCACTGACATGGCCGGCGATGGTCCTGGTTATTGCTTGGTGCGCTATTGCTTGGTGCGTTATAGTTTGGCGCCGCGGGTGTGGCGGCGACCGTTATCAATTAAATGGCAGGGGCGGAGGGACTCGAACCCGCAACCGCTGGTTTTGGAAACCAGTGCTCTACCAATTGAGCTACACCCCTCCACGAATGGGCCCGGCCCAAATTACGTTGCTTACCGGATACATGTTGACATTCCGACGAGTTGATTGTGTGCGGCGGTGGCAGGGACGCTCCACCGGGGACACAACTCGGCGTCAGTCCACGATTTTGGTTACCACGCCGGATC
>JBFILF010000035.1:0-19985 GCA_041599835.1 Pirellulaceae bacterium | reverse complement strand
GATCAATGCTTGTGACGCGGCCGTTGTGGTTGGTCGAAAACGAAATACCTTGTTCTCGAAAAGGCGCCGTAACCGAATATTCGTCGTCAGACAGGATGCGGCGTGACGCAATCGTCACATCGGGGCGAGCCGCGGCAAATTGGCGCAGGCCCGTTGCACTGACGTATGTCGAGTCCAACTCAAGACGTTTAAGCTTTGGAATACTTTTCAGTATCTGCAACGACGAATTATCGACCCATGTGTGCGACAAATCCAAACGTTCCAAGTTTTGCAAACCGGCCAAATGACTCACGCCACTCGCGATCCGAACCTCGCGAGCATCCAATCGTTTTAGTTTCGTCAGTTCCCCAACGAACGCCAATTGATCATCTTTGATGCTGGTGCGATTTAGTCCGAGAAATTCCAGATGCGGTGTTGCTCTTAAGAAGGCAAGCTTGGACACCGACGTGCCATATCCCCCCAGGCTGAGCGACTTGAGTCCTCTCAATTCCGGCAGGTCGCTAAGACCATCGTCGTTAACTGTCGAACGCTCGAAGTTGAGCGTTTCAAGCTGGTTCAATCCCGCAAGTTGCTTTAATTCCGAATTGTTGAATCGCGCAAGATATAGGCTGACATGTTTTAGATTCGGCAAATCGTGCAAGTGTTTAAACGTGCCGTCCGGAATATCGGCATCCACCAGCGATACCGTGTGAACGGTTGCCAGTTCACTCCATCGATTCACATGGTCCAGATGTTGCTTGGTCAAATGCGTCACGTTTTCGAAATACTCATCTCCAAAGAGTTTGGTGAGCGGATGTTCGCCGACGCTTGTAGCTAAGCCATGCATTTCGACTCGCCGTGAACTGCCTTGTGGCAGCCTCAAAGTGCTTCTGCCGCGCCCCCGCATCGACCGAATGACACTCTGTTGACTGCCAAGCACTTCTATGGCCGGATTGTGTTCTCGCAAACGATCGATTGCCAAATGACTCAATGCCATTACATCAACGATTATCGTCTTGAGTGTCTTGATATTTATTAAATGATCGACGCTTTGGTCGCTAATTGGGCAACCGCAAAGGTTTAGAACCTGCAGCTTTGGCAAAGCTGACAACTTGTCGAGATCCGAGTCCTGGATGTTGGCATCCGTGATCCAAAGCGTTTGCAGATTCTCGAGCCCAGACAAGTGGTCGAGTGATCGTCCAGTTATGTCGTCCCCGCCGATCCATAAGACTTGCAGCGCACCGAGAGTGGATAACTTCGAAACACCGTAGTCGGTCACGTCATTCCGGGCCAACTTCAAGGAACGGATTCCCGGTATGGCCGCGATGGCGTCTGTATCTTCGTCGGCCAATCCGCAATGCGTTAAATCAATATGCCAACGTTGTTGCGCGTCATGTTCTCGATTGCGCAGTTGGTCAAGAAACCCACCCACTCGGACGACATCGATTGCGGAACGATTTTGCCCAATCATGATGAGCTGACGTATTCCCGAAAACGTAACGTCGGTTTCCTCAGTGCCCAACCAATTCAAGTTAGCGAGTGGGATCAGGTATTGAAGCCCCTGATCGTCTATCGCATTGCTGCTGAGATTGAGGGTGGTTAACTGTCGTAGATCCCTAAGATACCGCAACCCATCGTTGGTGATCTTGTTTCGACTGAGATCCAGGCGCTGCAAACGTGGAAGCTCCTTCAGCCACGCGACATCATCGTTACCAAGTTCCTGGCCAGCCAGCGAAATTCTGACCAGCTCGCCTGCCTGATCCTGAACGGCGAACCCACGTGAAACGAGCGCCTGCGGAAATGAAATATTTTTCCCTTCGCTAGCCAATCGGCGCAAACCCGCATAACTCACGCGTGTCTGTTGCAGGTCTACCCTTTTCAGATCCGGCAGCCGTGTGAGAATGTCGATGGCGGCATCGGAAATCAATGTTCCCGACAGATCGAGCTCGCGAATCTTTTGCAGCGACGCCAAATGCGTAAGCCCGTTATCCGTGATTGGCAGACCGCGCAACGACAGGCATTCGAGACTCGATACCTGGCCAAGATCCTCAAGCCCTTTGTCGGTCACGCCTGTAAAGCCGAGACTCAGCTGCTTCAGCTCCGGCATGCTTGCCAGAGATTTGACTCCTTTGTCCGTTATGGCAACATAATCCAATTGCAGTTCACGGAGAGTGTTTAGGGTTTCAAGAATTTGCATTCCATGATCGGTGACGCAAGTTCGCTGGAGTGACAGATGGTGCAGCTTTAAACTTGAGAGATGTTCGAGCCCACGATCAGTCAACCCTCCTCGGTATTGGTTTAAATCGGATTGGGACGGCCACGATACGGATTGCTGCCTGGCCATCATCCGCAAATCAGATATCCATTGGTCGTCGGATTTCCAGGATCCGCTGTATCCATCAAGCAACAGCGTTTTCAATCCTTGCATTTCGGCCAGGTGTCTTAGACTGTCCTCCTCAATGCCGGCACATCGATTCAGATTTAAATGTTGCAAATTTGAAAGCGGGGCAATGTGCCGCAATCCGTCACCGTTAATCCTCGTTCGACTCAGATTCAATGACCTGAGCTTTTTCAACGGTTTCAAATGGATTAACGCGTCATCCGTGAAGGTTGTCCGATATTCCAGCGTCAACAAAGTCAATTCGCGTAACAACCCGACACGGGCCAAATCCTCGTTCACAAGCGGGTCGATATTAAAACCGGGATTAATGCCACGCGTGCGATCCAGTTTTACCTCAACAATCGGTTGCTCCTCCCGCGCAACATCCAGGACCACAAGCCCTCCCATTTGCTTTGTGATCCATTCTGAAACGTCTTGATTCCTGGCGGCTAAAAAACGACTGGCAGCTGCTGCGGCTAATTCATTGTCTGACTTGGCCAACCTCCGAATTGCCTCGGCCGCATTTTTGTAGAGGTCTTCATCCTCGGCATCAAGAAAACTGCCTAGGATCAACATCGCGCGCTGCTGCAATTCCGGTCGCTTCGACGCGTCAGCGGCGCGGTACAACGCGGGGATCGCCTGTCCGCCAAGCTGCCTTAGTTCGGCCGTGGCTCGTTCGCGTTCGACATGCTGATCGCTGCTTAACGAATCGATTAAACGCTGAATATGAGATTGATCATCCGACTGTTGTCCTGAGACCAATACCGCCAATGCAGTGAAAACGAAGAAAACGCTACCGAAAACGCATGAAACAATGACAGGCGCTGGATGATATTGGCTGCCCATCGGGATGAGATCGATCGCTGAAGTTGTTATCCGGATTCAATTCCTTGGCACAATGTCCGTGATGCCACCCAGTCGGCTTGACAACACCGCGACCTGGAATTGATCACACCGATAAATAAGCGCGGCGGCGAGCAACGCGAGTGGAGCCGAAGGGAGTCGAACCCTCGACCTCTTGAATGCCATTCAAGCGCTCTCCCAACTGAGCTACGGCCCCGCACTTTTGAGCCCGGATTTTATGAAACTCGGCGGTTTTGTTCAATGCGCCCCGGCCAGGAAGATTTGAACCGGAAGACGCAAAAGGAACGGTGAGCATTTTCTCCCTTAACTCCGTGTCCTCCTGTTAAAATACTTTCTCTGCACCTTTGCGATCGGAGGATGCGCGGTTGGCGTATGATAAACGCATTGCTTTATTCACATACAAAGTTGCATTGATCGTGAACAGGTTCGCCATCCATTGTGTATTCGTAATTTTGCTGTCAGGGACATGGGCTGATTCGCTTGCTGCCGACCAACCGTTCGTTGTCGTGCTGGGCATTGCCCAGGATGCCGGGTATCCCCAGGCGGGTTGCCAGCGCGAATGTTGCCGTGCCGCCTGGAAGGAACCCGCTCACAGAAGAATGCCAGTGTGCCTGGCCATCGTCGACCCCCAATCCCGGCAGCGGTGGCTGGTCGAATGCACGCCGCAGTTCCCGGCTCAATTGCGGCGGCTGGACCAGTTGTTCCCCGTCGACGCATCGCCAGGCCTGGACGGTATCCTGTTGACTCATGCCCACATCGGCCACTACGCCGGCTTGGTTCATCTGGGTCGCGAAGTGATGGGCGCCAACGGTGTGCCGGTGTTCGTGATGCCCCGCATGCGACAGTTTTTGTCCGCCAACGGCCCGTGGGATCAATTGGTGTCACTGAAAAACATTTCGTTGCAAACTTTAGAATCCGGTCGACCCCGGCAACTCAATCCGCGACTGTCGGTCACTCCGTTGACAGTGCCCCACCGGGACGAGTATTCCGAAACGGTCGCTTTCAAAATTCAGGGCCCCAATCGCAGCGTGTTGTTCTTGCCCGACATCGACAAATGGACGCGATGGGAAACTCGAATAGAAAAAGTGATTGAGCAGGTGCACGTCGCCTACCTGGACGCGACGTTTTTCGATGGCGAAGAGCTGCCGGGGCGAGACATTTCCTTGATTCCGCACCCGTTCGTGGTGGAGAGTATTGCTCGGTTCCGCACGTTGCCCGACGACCAGCGATCCAAAATCCGATTTATTCACTTGAATCACACGAATCCGGCGCTTCGGCCAGACTCACGAGCGACTGCCCAAGTACGGGAGGCTGGCATGCGGATCGCTCAGCCGCTGGAAAAAGTTTTGTTGTAGTCGGCTGATCGACCGCGGCTCTCGACCCGCCTAATCACGCGGCTGACCGGTTTTAATGGTGATCGAATCCCGTGCCCGATTACCGCGTTCGTTGAATGCGACCTTCAAGTTGCTAAAATCGAATCTGGTCGCGGCTGGCAGGGCATTTGACTTCTTTCGGAAACTTGGGGCTCAGGGAATTGCAAAACATCTCCGATCAACCCGAGCAGGGTGAGCAAATTGAATTTTTCTCGCAATTGCTCAATCTGATTAACGACCTGGTTTTGTCATTGTCGTTGGATGGCAAAAAACTGCTTTACATCAACGCCGCCGCGCAGGATATCTATGGACGTGAGTTGAATGAGTTCGCCAAGAATCCCACGTTGTGGTTCGACGCGCTGCATCCCGACGACCAACCTCAGTTGGCTTCTAAATACCGCGACATTCGGAAGCTTCGCAAAGTCCACCAGCAGTTCCGCGTCATTCAACCCAATGGCGAAATCCGTTGGTTGCAAGGCACGATTCGCGTAATTACCGACCGCGACAACAAACCGACGGGTATCGGCTGCATCGCCAAAGACGTGACGCGCCGGGTCACAACCGAGATGGCTTTGGAAGAGGCCACGGCCATTTATCATTCACTGGTCGAGAGCCTGCCCATCAACGTGTTTCGCAAGGACCGTGAAGGACGGATTGTGTTTGCCAACCAGCGATATTGCGACACGCTGGGTAAGCCGTTGAAAAAACTCGTCGGCAAAACCGATTACGACTTGTTTTCCAAGGAATTGTCGGACAAGTATTGCAACGACGACCGCTGGGTGTTGCAGACCGGATTGCCGTTTCACGACATCGAAGAACACCCCAGTCCGGACAGTGGCAAGATTTTTGTGGAAGTGCTCAAGGCGCCAGTGACTGACGCCGACGGTCGCCGGGTGGGCATCCAAGGCATGTTCTGGGATGTGACGGCGCGCAAGCGGGCTGAACAGGCCCTGCGCGAAGCCAAGGAAATGGCCGAAGCCGCCAACCAGGCCAAAAGCGATTTTTTGGCCAACATGAGCCACGAGATTCGTACTCCGTTGAACGCGATTATCGGCATGACGGATTTGCTGATCGACACACCGCTGGAAAGGAGCCAGCGCGAATATTTGTCAATGGTTCAGCAATCCGGCGAATCGTTGTTGACCTTGATCAACGACATCCTCGATTTTTCAAAAATCGAAGCGGGCAAACTTGAAATCGAAAACCAGTCGTTCAATCCGCGCGACCGGCTGGCCGATTCCATGCGCACGCTGGCGCTGCGGGCCCACGACAAGGGATTGGAATTGGCCATGCGAATCGACGCCAAAGTGCCGCGGCGGATCATTGGCGACATCGCGCGGTTGAGGCAGGTGCTGGTCAATCTGGTGGGCAATGCCATCAAATTCACCCACGCCGGTGAAATCATCGTGGAAATCGATGTTGAAACTTTCAGTGAACTGGAAGTCTCGCTCAAGTTCACGGTATCCGACACGGGCATCGGTATTCCCGAAAACAAAATCGCAAATATCTTTGACGAATTTATGCAAGCCGACTCGTCAACGACCCGGCAATACGGCGGCACCGGTTTGGGGCTGGCCATCGGCGCGCGGCTGGTGGATTTGATGGGTGGCGAGCTGCAAGTTTACAGTCTGGTCGGCCAAGGCAGCCGATTCTTTTTCACATTGAAGTTTCCCGTCGATCCGTCCACCGACGAAGTCGACGAGGCAATCGATATGAGTGACGTCCCTGTGCTGTTAGTCGACGACAACCAAACCAACCTGCGGATATTGGACGAAATGATTCGTTCGTGGGGCATGAAAACGTTTACCGCCGACTCTGCGGAACGGGCATTGGGACTGTTGAAGAGCTTGGCCGCCGCGAAGCAGCCAGTGGCCATTGTCCTCAGCGATGTGAACATGCCACAAAGCGACGGTTACGAAATGGCCAAGTGGATCCGGAGCGAGCCGTCCATTTCCATGACGCCGATCATTCTGCTGACATCCGGTGGGCGTCAGGGGGAATCCCAACTGCGGCGTGAATTGAACATACACTCCCAGTTGTTTAAACCGGTCAAGCAATCGGAACTGCTCGATTCGATTGCCACCGCGCTCGGGAAACAACTGGTGGCGTTGCCCGACGGCGAAGTGGCCGGCGCGGCGGGTGAGGCCCGCTCATTGAAGATCTTGTTGGCCGAAGACAACGTGGTGAACCAGCGGCTGGCCATTGGGCTGTTGGAAAAGTACGGGCATCAAGTCAGAGTGGTTACCAACGGCCGGGATTGCGTCGATGTGTTCGAGTCAGAGAGTTTTGACATGGTGTTGATGGACGTGCAGATGCCTGAGATGGACGGTATCGAGGCGACTCGGGCTATTCGCGAATTGGAGCGCAACACCTCCCAGCGGATCCCAATCATTGCCATGACCGCTCACGCCATGTCGGGAGACCGCGACCGCTGCATCGATGCCGGGATGGACGATTATGTGGCCAAGCCGATTCGGGTAGGTGATTTGATGCGGGCCGTTGGCGCGCACGTCGACAAATCACAATTGGCGGCGCCGTCAATCGATGCGGGTCAAAGTGTCAACTGGGGTGACGCATTTGAAACGGTCGGCGGTGATCGCGAGCTGTTGGTCGATCTGGTCAATGTGTTTCTGGAAGAACGCGCCGCCATGATCGGAGAAATTCGCTCGGCGATTGACGCCGACGACCCCCGCGAATTGCGGCGGTGCGCCCATGCTATGAAAGGTGCCCTCAAACACTTGGGCGCTCAATTGGCAGCGCAAACCGCCCTCAAGCTGGAACAGTTGGGGGAACAAAACCTGACGTCCGGCGCCTTGCCTGCGTTTGATCAGCTGACGCATCAGGTGCATCAATTGACGGACGAACTGGAGAGGTTTACAAATAAATAGCGTTAGTCGCTCCCACGACGACATGCAAATTATACCTATTTGTGTAGGTGAGGGTGTCATGCCCGGTTTCGGCAGGCTCCCGGCGACCTCATCCCCATAATTCATCGTTCCCGCATCCACTTTCGATTTGGTAATTGTTTATTCGGGTACGATTCTTAAGATGAAGTAGTCGATTCAGTAACGACAGAGCATCCCCATAGCAACGTTGGTGACGCAGCTGAGGGGAGCTGCGGAATGGCCGCGCTAACGCCGGCGATTCATCACGGTCTGAGGAAAACGAATCATGGCGAAAATATTGGTAGTCGACGACACCGCCGTCGATCGGCGCTTGGCCGGTGGCCTGTTGGAAAAATCACCCAACCTCGAGGTCAGCTATGCCAAAAATGGCAACGAAGCGATCTCGATGATTAACGATGATGTGCCCGACCTGGTACTGACCGATTTGCAAATGCCCGACATCGACGGTTTGCAGTTAGTCACCTCGATCGCGCAATCGCATCCGGATCTGCCGGTTGTACTGATGACGGCGCACGGCAGCGAAAATGTCGCTGCTCAGGCGCTGGCCAACGGTGCGGCATGCTATGTGCCAAAAATCGATTTGGCGGACGAATTGCTGCCGACCGTTTCACAAATCATTGCCATGAATGATTCCGATCAACGGTACAAGAAATTAATCGGTTGTTCACGCAAAACAGAATTTGAATTTGAATTAGAAAACGACGAACAGCTAATCGAACCGTTGGTCGACCTGGTGCAACAAGTCGTTTCGAGCATGAAGTTGTTTGACTCGGCGAACCGAGTCCGCATCGGCGTGGCCTTGGAACACGCGTTGTCCAACGCCATGTTCCGCGGCAACCTGGAAATCCCCCGCAATGAAGCCAACATTCTTGACCGGCAACTGATCGAGGAACGTCTGGCACAAGCGCCTTATCGCGAACGCCGAGTGCATGTCAACGCGCTGATCACACGCGATCTGGCCCAATTCGTCGTGACCGATGAGGGACCAGGATTCGATCTGACTTCCGTGCCGCGGGCTGGAGATCCAGATGCGTTTCGCGATGGCATCGGCCGCGGACTAGTGTTGATCAAAACTTTTATGGACGAAGTGATCTTCAACGACGTCGGCAATCAAATAACGATGATTAAGCGTCGAGCGACTTGATGGCGTCGTTAACTTAACCATCGTCAATCTTACTGCTGTGTGAAATAGCGAACGAATCCAGCCACTTTACGCACTAGCTTGATCGTTTAAGATAAGTCTTGTCCACGGACTTTTAAAAGGAGAAAGCAAATGAGATCAATTCCATACGCGCTCGTTGCGCTAGTGGCAATCTGTACCTGGGGATGCAGTGGCGCCGACTCAGGTGGCGATAAGGACGCCAAAACTTCGCCGGGTTCCACCACTCAAGTTGCCGGAAAGCCAGCCGGGACCCAAGGCATGACCAATGCGGTGTATTGCATCAAGTGCGGCCAAGTCAAAGGTTCCGAAGATTGCTGCAAAGAAGACGCAGAAAAATGCAGCTGCGGGATGGCCAAAGGTTCGCCCCTGTGTTGCGTCGACCTTCCTGCCGACATGAAGGACGGAGATTTCTGTCATTGCGGTTGGCCAGTCGGTCATGACAACTGCTGCAAGGAAGGCGCCGAAGTTTGCACGGGCTGTGAAATGCACAAAGGCTCGCCGCTTTGCTGCAAAATCAAGAAAGACGACTCATAATTCTGAGCCGACACCGGACGATCACATCAGGTCGTCATTGAATGCAACAACCTCGGTCAAACGACCGAGGTTTTTTTATGGTCCCACGATGCAACCGACTGGGTGATCTGTCCACGACACGAAACGGAGCCCCGACCGTGAGGGAGGGCCAGCGAATCGTGCTCGCTCCCTGACCGTCGCGGCTCTGTTTTTATTCAGTTACGCGCTGGGTTGGGCCTGATTGGCAATGCGCTTCAAAGACCAAGGCCACTTGAGCGGTGGCCCCCCTCGCCGGGTGACGACGACCTTGACGCCACCCGGTTCCTTGAGGGAGTCACGACAATTTAGCCTGATTCCTGCAGGCTAGAATTGACTTCTAAAACGATTGGCGTCGGTGTTGGATGACAACGGTGACGACATCGGTTGTGAAACCGGTCGCGAAGCCGGTTGGCTTGGGGCGGCCGGCGTTGGCACCATCGAATCCGGACGCGACGCGGCCGGTTGGGAATTGCGGCGGACGGCGCCATCGGGTTCGTCCATCAACACTTGCAGTAGCTTGGAGATACATAACTTGTTCATGCTGGTCTTGTGATCATTTGCCTCAGCCTTCAAGGCCTCGTGCAGACTCTCCGGGAGGCGTACCGTGATGACACGGGTGGCTTCGTTATGATTGCCCCCCGGAATCTTGCGGTGCCGCAGATTCATGACCATCTGCTGGATCTCTGAATGCTGTGGACTCTTCTCGAATGCAACGTAGTCATTTTGATTCGGGAAGACGTTGCGGGCGGCGCCGTTGACGCCCAATACCTCCCGAAAAAATGTGACCCAATCCGGATTGCCCTGATACAGCTCTTTAGCGACCTGCAATACCTTTTGGCAATTTGTCGCAAAATCCTGTTGAACCATCGTTTCGTTCATGCCGTGACTCCTTACTCTCCCATCGTGGAAGAAGCGTTCATGCGGGGGTGGCCGACATCCGTTGACGACCATTCGCATCCATGCTTTCGCGTCAGGCAAACCGATGGCTAATGTCATTATGCTGCTTGCATTTACGTCAATTTTCGAAGATTGCAAATCTTCGCATCACGAATGCGCATTTTTGAGGCAGCCAAAAACTGCTCAAATATTGTGCAAAACGAAAGTTGCAAAGACCACGTGTCCGTTTCGAATCAATCGCCTGAGCGAGTCGAATTTACTGGAAATTAGCCAGATGTCGGCCGATCATTGGCTAACTATTTAAGCTTGGCACTTTAAGAAAACATCGAACGGGACCAGATCCGCGATCCCGCGAAACGCATGGGGGCATGGGAATGGATACTGGTGATCTCCGCCGCGGGACCGCCGCGATGTCATTTCGGTGACACGACGGCTCGGTAACCAGTCGAATTTCGGCCGCCTTCAGTCCTGGTAAGCTGGGGCAAGTTCTTGACGGACTCGCTCAAGCAGATTTTTGGTCGCGGCGATCCCTTCAAACTCGTCGAGTTCACCGCCCTCGTACTCAATGCCGACCCAACCTCGATAGCCTGCATCGAGAACGATCTTCATCATCTTCGTGTAGTCAGTTTGAGTTTCATTTCCGTCGGAATCAAAGTGTTGACTCTTGGCAGAGACCGCTTTGGCAAATGGCATCAACTCGCGGACCCCCTGGTAGCGGTCGTACATTTCGTCCCGACTGACCCGAAAGTTGCCAAAGTCGGGCAGGGTGCCGCAGTTCTCGCGGTCGACGGTTTCGATCGTTTTGGCCAGCCAGGCGCCATTGGATGAGAGGCCCCCGTGATTCTCAACGATCACATTTAGACTGTGGTCCTTGGCAAAATCGCACAACCGGCGGAGCCCATCGGCGGCCCGCTGGATTTGTTCGTCGTAGCTCCCGCCCGACGCGGCGTTGACGCGAATGGAATGGCAGCCGAGAAATTTCGCGGCAGCGACCCAGCGGAAATGGTTTTCGACGGCTTCGGTTCGCTTCGAATCATCCGGGTGGCCCAATTGGCCTTCGCCGTCGACCATGATTAGCAGCGACGTGACGCCCAGGTCATCACAACGCTGTTTCATCTCGCCCAGATAATCTTCGTTTTCTGCCTTGTCCTTGAAAAACGTATTCACGTACTCGACCGCCTCAATACCCCATTGCTCTTTTGCAGTCTGGGCAAAATCAAGGTGATCCAGTTTCCCTTGCCGCAACGATCGGTGCAGCGACCACTGCGCCAGGGAAATTTTGAACAGTGGCGACTTAGTGCGTTGCCCCAGTTCTCTCGCCAGGCAGGCATGCAATCCCATCGCGTTTAGACTAATGACCCCAGCGACACTGCAACCGGAAACAAGTGCGTCACGGCGAGTTAACGAAATCATCGACCACTCCAGATTGTTAGCGGCAAGCAAATTGAGAAACCGAAAGTATAAGTTACTTGCGGCAACTCGGCAAACAATCGGCAACAGACATTTGGACCTACGTCGATATGGCTGCTATGGCCAGTTCATGGTCGTTACCCGTCTAACCTGCGCCGGCGCTATGCGTCTCACAGCGGATAACCGCGTTGACGCTCGACCGGCAGCACGGCGCGTTGCTTTGAACCATGTTTAAGGTTCCAATTGAGATTCACCCTACCAACGTTCATTAACGGCATAGCTCCTTGAACTCGATCGAAATACAACCATGCCGGCCGCTTAACGCCCAGGTTCGCCCTCCAGGCTCCAAAAGCATCACCAACCGGGCGCTGATATGCGCGGCGTTGGCCGACAACGAGTCGCAACTAAGCGGCGCATTGCGCAGCGAGGATACGGAGATCATGATCGGCGCGTTGCAGTCGCTCGGTATCGACGTCGCTGCTGAATGGTCGGAATTGCAACTGCGGATCCAAGGATGCGGCGGTCGAATTCCCAACCACTCCGCCGACTTGTTTATGGGCAACAGTGGAACCTCGATGCGCTTCCTCACACCACTTTGCGCGCTAGGCGACGGCGTATTTCGATTAGACGGAATCCCGCGCATGCGCCAGCGACCGATCGGCGATTTGGTTGATGCACTGAACCAACTCGGTTGCCAAGTCAAATCCGATGATGGCTTTCCCCCAGTTACCGTGGCAGCCAGCGGGCTGAAGGGGGGGCACGCCGTCATTGATTGCAGCAAGTCCAGCCAGTTTCTTAGTGGCATTCTGATGTCGTTGCCGTACGCCAATGACTTTACGGTATTGGAAGCCGCCGGCGAAATTGTTTCGTTGCCTTATATAAAGATGACGTGCCAGGTGATGAACCAGTTTGGCGTGGAGGTCATACAACTGAGTGAATTGGGTGAATACTCGGTCGACAACTCGCAGTCTTATGCCGGGCAACATTACCAGATCGAACCCGACGCTTCGGCTGCTTCGTATTTTTGGGCCGCGGCCGCCATTGCGGGTGGCGGCGTGAAAATTCTCGGATTGCAACTTGGCGATATCCAGGGAGACGTGCGTTTTGCACAAGTGATGGAGGAGATGGGGTGCGACTTGGAACAGGATGACGCCGGCATTACGGTCATCGGTCCAGCTAAAAGCGGAATTGAAATCGACATGAACGACATCAGCGATACCGTGCAAACACTGGCCGCGGTAGCGCTGTGTGTCGAAGGTCCAACGACGATCCGAGGCGTCGCCCACATCAGACACAAAGAAACGGACCGCATCGGCCACCTGGCTTTGGAGCTGCGCAAGCTGGGAGCGACGGTTGAGGAACTGGCAGATGGCCTGGTGATCATTCCTGGCAAATTGCGACCTGCCAACATTGAAACGTACAACGATCATCGCATGGCAATGGCTTTGTCGCTGGTGGGCTTGAAACAACCCGGCGTCGTGATTGACGATCCGGATTGCACTGGCAAAACGTATCCGGATTTTTTCCGGGATCTGAAGCGCGTAACTCACCCGGGCAGCTAGTTTCAGCCGCCCGCGGCAAATCAGCGATTCAAAATCTTGCTGTTTGTCGTCATCCGATTGACTATAACCTTGCCGTCCTTCACGACGACCAACGGCCGTTTCAGCAACTCAACGTTACGGGTCGGATCACTGGAAACTATGATCAAATCCGCCAGTGCGCCCTGTTTGACTTGTCCAAGGTCGTCACGCCCCAGCACGGCGGCGGCCGCTGAAGTCGCGGCACGGACCACATCGACTGCCGGCATCCCGTAGGCAAACATTAACTCAAGTTCGCGCGCGTTATCCCCGTGAGCAAAAACGCCCACGTCGCTGCCACAGGCGATGGTCACGCCGGCTTCCAATGCACGTTTCATCAGCCGTTTGGCGGTCGCTACCCGCTGATGATCCGCATCGCTGGCAGGATCCCAACCCTGGTATCGGGCGATCGATTCCGATGCCGTCAGCGTTGGGCAAAGAACGACGCCCCGTTGACGCATCATCTGCAATGTCTCGAGCGACGCTTCGTAACCGTGTTCAATCGTCTTCACGCCGGCCTCAATCGAGCGGCGAATGCCTTCGTCAGTCGTGGCGTGTGCGGCAACGGGTATGCCGGCCGCCGCCGCTTCATCGACGATCGCCTCCAATTCGTCGAGTGAAAATGTCGGCGTGGATTTGTCGCCAGCCCGCCGCCGGTAATCCGCATACACCTTGATCCAATCAGCGCCCGCAGCAATCTGCTGGCGAGTCGCCTTGCGGCATTCGGCGACACCATCGGCCACTTGGGCACCCACCGGCATCGTCCACCGTGGATCAAAACCCATCGGCCCGTATCCGCCGGTCGTGACCAGTGCCTTAGTCACTGCAAACACGCGCGGCCCTGGGATGATTCCTGCATTGATTGCATCGCGCAACGCGACGTCGGCGAACGCCGCCCCTTCGGTTCCCAAATCTCGCAGGGTGGTGAAACCGGCTGCCAGAGTTTTGCGGGCCGCCACCACACCGCGAATCGTCCGCAGCTCCAACGACTCTGTCAGCACCTGGTCATTCCACGTCGCTTCGTCGTACGGATGCAATAACAGGTGCGAATGCAGATCAATCAACCCCGGCATCAACACGTTGCCGGCGGCATTGATCGTGGTGTACGCTTGGGCCTCCGGCAGGGGTGTTGAATTGAGTTGAGCAATGCGGTTACCCGAGATAACGATGGTTTGATTGGCGAGCGACAACTCGCCGTTATTCACGTCCAGCACGCGCGCCTGTGTGATTACAAGCGTCGGTTCTTGTGCCTCGGCCCACATACCCCCCACTGACGCAACGATGCAAAACGTTATCAGGAATTTGTCAGTACTGTATCGCAAGGCTTGTCTCCGGTGTTTGACAATTCAAAGTCGGCGTCGGTAAACTTGCACTGACCTTCCATTTTAAAGACACGATTCCACCATGCACATGCATCGCCGCGGTTTTACGTTGATTGAATTGCTGGTGGTGCTTGGAATAATCGCCGTATTGATGGGCTTGTTGCTGCCTGCTGTTCAGCGAGCGCGCGAGTCAGCCCGCAAGACACAATGTGCCAACCACATGCGACAGATCGGGCTCAGTACCATTGAGCGGCAAGCCCAGTTTGATTTGTTGCGGTGGCAGGAAATCAGTTTGTGCCCCGATGATTTGGAATATTCGTATCGTCAAACCAATGATTATTCCAGCTATACATACAACCGGCTGCCATTCATTGAGCAATTCAAAGTCCAGGCCCGGCAGCTGACTTCGCGCACCCTGATTCTGTTCGAAGCGGCCGAAGGGTTTTACGAAAACGACGTTGATCCGCGCGAATTCTTTCTAAGCGGTAACTCCGTGCGCGACTTCATTGATCCGCGGCGACACTTCGGGGCTTACGCCAATTACGTGTTTATGGACGGTCACACCGAGACAATCTCTTCGGTGCGGATCGAAACGTGGGAGGCGCAAGGGTACAACTTTGGCCTGCCCGGCAAAGCTCGGTGAGCTGACGCATGGGCCGTCTAGCCGTAGCTGAATTTGGCGCGGCGGATGTATGACAAACCAGTGGCGACAAACCAGTGGTCGACTACTCGTGCACGCCGTCGCGGGTGCGCGCTTCGCTGGGGTGTGGGATGATGTGTTCCCATTCGCTGGCGTCACTGCGGGCCACCACGGCGACGACGGGCTCGGTATCGCTCAAGTTGTACACTTCGTGGGGCACACCGGGTTCGATATAGATGAAATCGCCCGCTTCATTATCGATCGTGTGCTCCAGAGTCTCGCCATAAATGTGCCGCACCCTGCCCTGCATGATGTACAGCATCAATTCAAATCCGTGGTGAATGTGAGCGTAGGCGATCGCGCCCGGAGCCACGGTCGCGACATTCATCGATAGCTTTTGAGCATTGGTGTTTTTCGCACTCAAGCCAGCCTTGTACCGGATCCCATTCCAACCACGGAAATTTTCCCCGCCAAATACCTGACTGGTTCGGATGGTCGAGATTCCATCCCCACCGTCGACAAACTGTTTCAAATCCTGATCGGGGGATTCACTCATTACTCGACGCTAACCATTGCTACTGGTCACTGACAACTTGAAATCGATTACGCCAAAATTTCGTGGACAATTTTACCGTGGACGTCTGTCAGCCGCATGTCACGGCCGCTCCAGCGAAACGTGGTCTCTTCGTGATTCAGACCTAGCAGGTGCAACATGGTCGCGTGCAAATCGTGGATTTCGACTTTGTTTTCGACAGCTTTGTAGCCGTACTCGTCGGTCGCGCCAAGAATCGTGCCGCCTTTGATGCCACCGCCGGCCAGCCACAAACTGAAACCGAACGGATTATGGTCCCGGCCGTTGGCCCCTTGGGCAAACGGTGTCCTTCCAAATTCGCCCGACCAAATGACCAGCGTGTCGTCGAACAGACCACGTTGTTTCAGATCGGTCAGCAAAGCACCGATGCCCTGGTCGACGGCCCGCGCGTTGTCGGCATGACCCTGCTTCAAATTGCCGTGCTGGTCCCACCGGTCGTGACCCACGCCTGGACAAGTCAATTCGATAAACCGCACTCCTTTTTCCACCAGTCGCCGGGCGAGCAAACATTGGCGTCCAAACGTGGCCGTTCCTTTGCTCTGGGCATTCATGCCATACATTTCCTTGGTGGCCTCGGTTTCACCTTGCAGACTGGTCAGTTCCGGCACGACGGATTGCATGCGGTAGGCCAGTTCGTAGTTGGCGATCGCCGATTCGACGGCGTCTTCGCGGCCCGTTGTTTCAAGTGTCCGCTGATCGAGTTGTTTTAACAGGGCCAGCTTGTTGCGTTGCAGCACGTCGCTGTTTTCAGTCGCGCGAATGTTGGCCAGCGGCGTGTCCCCGGCGTTGAACACAGAGCCTTGGTACGTGGCCGGCAAAAAACCGCTGTTGAAACAATCGAGGCCACCGGGCGGGATCAGCCCGCCATTGAGCACGACAAAGCCAGGCAGATTTTCAGATTCGCTGCCCAACCCGTATCCGACCCAGGCGCCCATGCTCGGTCGTCCCTGGAACCCGTTGCCGGTAT
Organism: Pirellulaceae bacterium; assembly: GCA_041599835.1. Classification (GTDB taxonomy): domain Bacteria; phylum Planctomycetota; class Planctomycetia; order Pirellulales; family Pirellulaceae; genus CAJQPP01. The sequence goes on along the minus strand of JBFILF010000035.1, from coordinate 3,364 downwards.
GCAAGAAGTAATTGGCGTTGGTATGCTCGGAAAAGTTACTGAACATCGAGCGTATCACCGCCAAGTCATCGACGTGCTGTGCCACGTGCGGGAACAGCTCACTCACCGGTGTCCCGCACTGGCCGTGTTGTTTGAACTTCCAGGGACTTGCCAGTACTTTGCCGATGTTGTTGAACTGGGTCGGCTCGATCTTCATTTTGAATGGCTGGCCGTTTTCCTTGTCCAACTGGGGCTTGGGATCAAAGGTATCGACCTGCGACGGGCCGCCATCCATGTACAGGTAAATCACCCGTTTTACTTTGGGCTCGTAATGAGTCGGTTTGGCCGCCAGCGGCTTGGCGTCATGGACCGGATCGTTAAACCATCCGCCATAACTTTTGCTGGCCGCCAGCGCGGTTGCGGCGACGGCGCCGAATCCGCAGGCTGCATCGCGAAGCATCTCGCGCCGCGTCATGGCGACGGGTCTGAATTGCCGGCAATGAAATAATTTGCGACTCATGCGAATAAACCAGGTTTGAGCAGTGAATATCGGATGACGAATATTATCTCAGATAGACGAATTCTTTCATATTGAACAATACATGGCACAGATCCGACCACAATTGTTGGCTAGGTGGAATTTGCGATGAATCGACACCGTATTCTTCAGCCTGGGTCGTCAAAAACGCCCGCGCATCTTCCAGTTCCTGCCGAGTGGGCGGCCGACCAATGCATCGGATAAACATGTCGTTGATCCTTTGGTCGACGTCCTCACCTGAGTTGACGATTCGTCCCGCCCATTTTTTTGCCTGATCCACCACAAACGGGTCATTCATCAGGATGAGTGCTTGCGCAGGAACGTTGGAGACGTTGCGGCGACCGATGGAATTGAACGGAATGGGCGTATCGAAAGCCAACATCATCGGGTGCAAAAAATTGCGGCGGACTTCGATGTAGATGCTTCGGCGACGGTCTCCATCCAACGGGCCACTCTTGCCGGGCCGTCCGCGACCTTGCATGAACGCCGTCAAATGAATCGGCACACCCGGGCCGAACATTTTGGTGTCCAACTCGCCCGAGACGAACAGGACCGCATCGCGGATCGCCTCGCCTTGCAAACGGCGGACCCGCGAGCGATGAAGCCATTCATTGTCCGGGTCAATCTCCTGCGCACCGGGATTGGGTGCACTCGACATGCGGTAAGTCTGCGACAGGACAATCCGCCGGATCATCCGTTTGATGTTCCAGCCATCGTCGACGAATTCGCTGGCCAGGTAGTCAAGAAGTTCCGGATGCGACGGTTGCTGGCCGAGGACGCCAAAATTATCCACGGACGCTACGATGCCTCGACCCGTTAAATGGTGCCACAGTCGATTGACCATGACTCGCGCGGTCAGCGGGTTGTCTGGCGAAGCAATGTGTTGCGCCAGTTGCATGCGGCCGCTGCCGCGGTGACCAGTTAAATCCCATTGATCGGCTTTCAGCAAAGCCTCGATCGGACGCCTGGGCACTTCGGGTCCCAAGTTTTTATGGTTGCCACGAATAAAAACAAACTCATTTTCGGGAGAACCGTCGACCATCCCGATGGCCATCACCGGGTCCGGAACCTCCTGATTGATGCCGTTGATGGCTTCCGAAGCTGATGCCGCGGCCGCCTTTACAGCCTGGTACTCCACACCAGGTATCAGCTTGTGCCGCATAAGGAAATTGAACAGCGAACGATCGTATACCTCGGCATCCCGGGCCGAATACCAGTGGTAGTTGCCGAGCGCCTCGGCCAACGACTTTGTGACAGCTTGGAGTGGAGACGAACCACCCTGTCGGGCTGATTGCCACCGCTGTTTATTCTTTCCTACCTGACACACGTGGACGGACACCGCGGCCGGGCGTTGTTTGGGTGGCGGGCGGTTCGAGAACCGTACTTCGCCCACTCCGAAAAATCCGTCACCTTGGTCGATCAATTCGATAAAAGCTCGATGCCCCAAATAGTTCCGCAAGTCGCCTGCTTGCGTGACCCATTGCCATTTGCCGTCGGTGTCGACGTCAGTTTTCATTCCACTGAACAGCAAGGGGTTGTATACGTCCAACCGAAATCCATCGACGATCAAACGGATTTGGGCTTTGCGAGCGGAGATGTAATATTGAATTTGCGGGTGCGTGATCTCAAACGTTGGCGACCGAAGCACCCCTTGGAATTTGCCGCCAAGCCGGCCGCTGTGGGGAGTGTCGTTGTACCAGGACCCAATCGGATCGGCGGACGATACATTCAATTGTCCGAAGGGTTCCGCATAACTGGCTAAGAACGCAAATCCCTCCGATCGCCATTGGCTGAAGTCTTCCTTGGTCGCCGCGAAGATGTTCGACTCATCCATCCACTGGCGATTTGCCGACTCGAGGTCGTTCAGCTCGGCAAAAAGACTGGCATAAAATTCGTCACCGGCGTCGGATTCGAGGTCGATGTCGGCCGCTGCAGATTTCCGCAGCAAATAAAATGCGTGGCTGATATCTTGGGTGGCCGGATCGGTAATGGCGGCAACCCATCGCCGCAACCGTTCTGCGTCAAGTTGAAAGCGGGCGCGAATACTTTCGAATGTTTCGGATGATTGAGCGGCCGGCGGTTTGCCTTTGAGCACAATGGTGTCGACACCCACCATGTATTTGGGAACCGCTTTCTCGTTTTTGCCCGTTATCCGAAAACGAAGTTTCTGTGTCCCGGCGTTAAGATCGAATGCACCTAGCGTTTGCGGGCCGGTGCGTTCCACGCGCTCGGCATACAAATCGAATGGGTCGCCAACGACCTGGTCGTTCACAAAGACCCGGATGATGCCGTAATCCGGAGCCTTGGTAAAGTCGATCGACACGTCATAGCGCCCGGAAACCGGCACGTCGAACTCGACCTGCAGTTCGTCGTCGACATTGGCGTCCGTCCACCAAAGTTGGCCGCCGCCACTCCATCCCGTGAGATCCTGGCGCCTGGCGTTGCCGCTGGTTTTACCGGTCCGTTTGAGTGTTTCGCCCTCCATCACCAACTGCTCCGGCACCAGCCAACTGCGATCGGCCTGCAACATCATTACGGCGCTTCGCATGTAATCCGCCGCCTTGGCAAAATGAGCCCGCTCGCCCAGCTCGCTCAGCACCTCTTCGACGGGATCGATCACGGACTTGGACGCGTTTACTGCTTCCTTGAATGACTTAAGAATCTTTCGATGCGGATCCAGCATCACATCCTGGCGGCGGGAACTTTGCAGGAAACCGGACAACGCGTAATAGTCGGCCGTCGAGATGGCATCAAACTTGTGATCGTGGCAACGGGCACAGGCGACCGTCAAACCAAGAAACGTCTTTGACATCACGTCGATTTGATTGTCGATCCTCCCCGCTTCGT
>JBFILF010000034.1:0-20016 GCA_041599835.1 Pirellulaceae bacterium | reverse complement strand
CCTTGTGGGCTGGTACGAAGCTGGTCCCGGCACCAACGGCGAACGAATCGGCACGCAAATTCGCGCCAGCTGGGTCATGATTAATGAAACGGATAGCATTCAAGGCCAAGTGGTGGGAAACACCGGCGACATTTCCATCTTTTTATTGCGAAACGGATTTGTGGTGGCCCAATCCAAAACCAACGACATTGGGAGTTTTCGACTCGAAGGTCTCACCCCCGGTCCGTACGCCATCGCCGGGTATTCACCGGACGTGTTTTTTGTTTACGGCTTTTTGGCAATCAAACATCGACCCGCCGCCAGCGGCTTTCCCAACAGGCTTAACATCCAGGCTGTAACGGGTGCTGAAAACAACCTGCTAATTGGCAAAATTATCAAGGACAACGCGCCTCGAGTGAATTTTCGCGCCTACGGCCAATACGATATCGGCGAGGGGGCCGAAGATCCCCCGGAATACTTTGGTTGGCAGGGATTGGAGACGTTCGACCAACCGGTGTTACCTGCCAATTCAATTCAAGCGCAACCCATTAGTTTGCTGTCCGATGGACGGCTCATTGGACGCGTGCACCAAATTGACAACAAGACCGGTCGCCCCGTGGAAGTGTTCGACACCCGGATCATCGTGATCCAAGGCGGTCAGATCGTGGCCGAAACACAAACGGATAGCCTCGGAGTGTTTGAGATATCCGGGCTGTCTGGCGGCAATTATGGAATGATCGCAGTCGGATCCGACGGGTTGGCGGCGCTAGGCGTTGAAATTGTCGACGCTGACACGACTACACAGCCCGATAGTGAAACGCGGGGCCGTTTCCGCGACAACAACGTTCGGAATATTGCATTCACGCGGCGGCAAGACAATGGAGGAGCCTTTGACATTCTGCTGTCGGATCCCGAGTCGATCGGATGGTTGAACAATTACGTGGCCGAGCAACTCTTCCAACAGGCGATGGATCAACCTCGCCCCCAACCCATTGATCCGGCGTTGTCCCAGTTAAACAACATTCCCTTCGACTATTTCAGTCTCGGTGGCGGCGGACCTGGAGGCTTCGGTGGCCTCGGCGGATTCGGAGACGTATCTCAGTGGCTGGTTCCGGCCGGAATGGGCGCGATCATTCTTGGCGCAGACAGCAGTCCCACAAGTGGCGGCGTGACACTGATCAGCCCGTTCTTTCCCTAACGGTCTCGGACACAAACATCGATCAGCAACCGCGGAGCAAAAACAACTCCGCGGTTTTTTTTTGTGTCCCTCGCAGCTGTCCCCCAGTCGAATATGCCGCCGTTGGCAGAAAATCGGCCGCAGAACTTGCCTCGTCAGAGCGTGCGGCGGATGATTGCCAAAAAATTGACTTAACGAATCTATATCGTCGCCATCATGCCTTCCCGCCCTAAAACGTCGCGGCTTCGCTTTGCCGATTTTCTGGAGCGATTTCGCCGTGGCGAATTTCGTCACGCGGTGGTCAACGATGACGAATCGGCACCGCCTGACGAAACCCGCAACGATCCGCAGCGACGCCAAAAGCGGCGGGGGTATGTCCGCAGTTACATCCGCCAGCTGTGGCCGCATTGGCGGACCGTTGCGCTATTAGTGTTGCTGGCGCTGCTGGTGGCCGGGCTGGACTTGATTCAGCCGCTGTTCGTCCGGCACATCATCGACAACGTGCTGCTGGCCGATGGCCCGACCGATTGGAAAGTCTCCCAGTTGCACCTGGTGGCGGTGATCTATCTGGCCGTGGTATTGGTCAGTCAATCGTTTAACGTCTGGCGAAACTGGAAACAGCGGCTGCTCAACGTACGCGTGATTCTGACATTGCGTCGAGCGCTTTACGAGCGAATGTTGCGGCTGCCGCTGGACCGGCTGTCCCAGATGAAAACCGGCGGCATCATCTCCCGTCTGACGGACGACATCAACACGACCACCGGTCTGCTGCAAATGGCTGTCATTTCACCCGGCGTTGCCGTGATCCGTTTGTTAATCGCGGTCGTGATCCTGCTGCTGATCAACTGGAAACTGGCTTTGACGGCGTTGGGCGTGATCCCGCCGATCATGCTGATCAGCCTGGTGGCCATTCGCCGCGTGCGACCGGTCTATCGGGCCATCCGCAAGGATGTGTCCTATGTCGACGGACGAGTGGGCGAAGCGTTCCAGGGCATCCGCGCCGTTCGCGTGTTTTCCGGCGAGCATCGCGAAGAACAAGAGTACACCGTGGGTCATCACACGATCACGCGGATGCGGATGCACGCCCATCAACGCGAAATCGTGTTGTGGAGCAGTTGGGGACTGCTGATGGCGCTGATCAGCGTCGTCATCATTTGGTCCGGCGGTTACTGGTACGTATACGACCAGGCTACGATCGGCGACATTTCGGCATTTAAAATCTACACGTTTATGTTGCTCAATCCCGTTTGGCAGATCGTCGAGTCGCTGTCCGAGTTGCAACGGTCGCTGGCGGCGACCGAGCGAGTGTTTGAGGTGCTCGAGTCACCCATCGACAAACCGGACCGGCCCGGTGCGATCGCGGCGCCGACGGAAGTTGCCGAAATCAAATTCGATCACGTTTGGTTTGCGTACGACGAAGATAATTTCGTGCTGCACGACATTGATTTGGAGGTCCCCGGCGGCAGCGTGGTGGCCCTGGTTGGACGCAGTGGGGCGGGCAAAACGACGGTTACCGACCTGGTGGCCAGATTCTACGACCCGACCCGCGGGCAGATCATGCTCAATGGCACCGATCTGAGAGATTTTCAACTTGGCTCGTATCGCGATTTGCTGGGCGTGGTGCAACAAGAAGTCTTTCTGTTCGACGGAACCGTTCGCGAAAATATCGCCTATGCCAACCACGCTGCGTCGATGCACGAAATCATTGCCGCCGCCAAACGGGCCAACGCCCACGAATTTATTGTGGACTTGCCGGACGGCTACGAATCGGTGATTGGCGAGCGCGGAGTCAAACTGTCCGGCGGCCAGCGACAACGGCTGTCGATCGCCCGCGCGCTATTGGCCGACCCGCGGATTCTGATCCTGGACGAGGCCACCAGCAACCTGGACACCGAGAGCGAGCAACTGATTCAGCAGTCGATGGCCGAGCTGCTGAAGAACCGCACCACGTTCATCATTGCCCACCGCTTGTCGACGATTACACACGCGGACCTGATCGTGGTGATGGAAGATGGTAGAATCGTAGAAAAGGGATCGCACACCGAGTTGATGAGACGCAACGACGTGTATGCCGAAATGATTCGGCGGCAGCATGAGGGTGTCGAAGTTTTCTAGTTCTGAAAGATATCGGCTTGACGATGGTCCGCCTGTGCATTGCTTGGCTGATAATCGGCTCCGCGTTCAGCGCCGGCTGGGGGCGGCAAGCCGAAGAGCAGGGCGAATACGTGTTTGCCGGCGGCAAGTCCCTGTACATCATGCCGGATGGCCGGCCGGTAGAGGTGATCAGCGGAGGCTCTCGCGTCCTCAGGGAACATCAGACGATTTGGTTCTTGCGAAACGAACTCATTCGGCGCGAGCTGGAGCTGGACGGCCACCAATCCGATCGCATCAAACGGCTTGTCATGGAATTCGACCAGCGGCAGGCAGACATCCACGCGAAACGCAGTTTGATTTTTCGGTCTACTTCGTTTATCTCCCAGGATGAAATCAACCGCCTTTCCCGCGAGCTAAATCAGCGCGTCGTTCATGAATTGGATGCGATTCTGCTGCCCCATCAGCGAGAGCGGTTTCAGCAACTTCGCTATCGATTTTGGATACGTCGCATCGGGTTGTTTGCCGCGTTGGTGCGAGGTCCGTTTAGCCGATACCTCCAATTGACGGATCAGCAAAAGCAACAACTGCGCCAGCAGGCAATTAACCTCCGCAAGAGCGCGGATGATGAAGTGCTGCGACTCAAACGATTAATCCGCCAGCAATTAACGTCGCCGTTGACGGCAAAACAACGAGAGCAACTCGTTCGGCTGACCAGCGACCTCAAATTTCATGACCATTTATTTGTGGGCATCATTTCGGCGCAACTGCATGAACAACCTGATGCTTGGGTCAGCGACGAAAGTGACTTGGAGTTTCGTCCGTTGGCCATTTCTGGCAAATACCGGATCGGGCCGGACGGGCTGTTTTTTCGCATCGTCTCCCGGCGTGGCGAGGCTGGAAAACAAGCTGCCGAGAACAGGAAAGCAATATTCTCCGAGTTGTTGACCATCCTTAACGACGATGATGTGGCGACCCGGTTGGCACTGAGCGAGGAACAAAAACAACTTTATCTGTTATTGCGAAAGTCCCACCGAACGTTTCAAGAAGAGCTGCTTTCGCAAATTAATCAGGATCTTCGCGACCATAGCGGTGCCAACGTAAAACAAATTCAACAGCGGATGCGTTCCAAACAAACTGAAATAGCCGAACGACAAATAATTGCTATCAAGCAATCCTTGCTGCCATTTCAACGCGAACTGTTGGATCAAGTTGTTCAGAATATTGAGCTGGTCCGGGCGGGACTGGCATTTGCATTGACCAGCGGGGCGCTTTCTCAAAAAATTGGCGTCACCGACGCACAAGGCGACCAGTTACGCCAACGGGCGGTCAAGTTGCGTGGCACAATCGCAGAGCGGACGGGCGAGCTCGAAACCGATATCGAATCAAAACTAACGGGCGTGTTAACCGATGAACAACAGGATCGATTAACTCAGTTGATCGGGCCCCGCATCAGGAAAATTCCCGCCAACCTCGATTTGCTGATTCAAAAATTTGACCCGGGCAAGCTTCATGCATCCGATTATTGGCGTGTCGGCGAAATCAAATAGGCGTGGTCGCTGAGCCTCAATTCAGAACCAAGAATCGCGGCACAGGTATTCCATCTGATGTTCACGCAGGTACCCGCTGCGACGTCGCACTTCGCGGCCGTCTCGCACGTATACAAACGTGGGGACTTTGCGAATCCGGTACTGGTAGGCGAGATCCATATTTGCTTCGACATTAATGGTTCGCACCCGATATCCTTGACGTCTGAGACCAACGACCGTTGACTCGAGTTGGGGGCTGCAAGTGCCTCACGAAGGCGAATAGAAATACAACAATTTACCTGGCTCGTCCGACGGCGGGTCAAACCCCAACAATTCGTCCGAGTGGATCGCCAGTACGATGGCGACCGGGATCATAAATGCGCCAAGTGCAACCATGGCGATGGGATTATTCATCGGTTCAGCCTTGTCAAAGCGGTACGAAAGCTAATCAAAACTAGCTCACGCTTAGACGGTTCGATCATTTTTTGGCTGATCGGTTCTTACCGTCGGCTGGAACACCGTTTTTGACGATTGTCGGAATCTTGACTATCGATCGGCGTACACGTGTGTGCTTTCCTCTTTGGAAACAGGCACTTCGCGATCGTCGCTGCGAACGCTCACGACAATGCGGTGATCGCCTTCGCTGAGGCCTTTTGCCTTGACGATAAATGAAATTTCCTGACCCGGTTGCAGCGCCGCGATGGGCTCGAGGGACACGATTTGACCCCGGATTTGATTTCGGGGGTTGCCTTCTACGGAGACCGGCTGAATCGCTTGCGGAAATTCCACTTGAACTCGCACGCCAGTGGCCGTTTTTTCGCCCTGATTAATCACCCGCACTTTGTACGAGGTGCTGGAGCCGGTTTCGATCGGGTCGGCCGAATCATCGATATCAAAAAAGATCTCGGCTAATTGTTGCACCAGCATCGACTGGCTGACCGATTGACGCTGGTCCAAATCGGCCGTGGCCTCGACCTGGATTTCCTGTTGGCCCGTGGCAATCGGCATGGTCGTCAGGCTGACCTTGCCAGTCTTTAGCGTGTCTAACTTGGCCAGCCGCCACACCACCGCATGCGACCGATTGTCATACTGTCCCTGATTGTTGGCTTCGACGAAACGCAAACCCCGCGGCAATTTCGCGACGAGCTGCAAATTGGTGGCCGCGGCCGTTCCTTGATTGGCAATGCTGAACTCATGGGTCGCCTGACGGTTTAAGTATTTACGATTTGGACCGTCGCCGGAGAGCATCAGCTGGGGGGCGATGATCCTCAAATCAATCTGGTCGTTGGCCTGCAATTGACCGGCGCCGTGCGCGACGAGGACGTTGCGCACCTGGCCGACTTTGGTGGCCTTTAATTTCAGGCGGATATTCCGCGTCTCGCCGGGTCGCAGGGTTCCAATTTCATACTCCAATTCCTTGTGCCCGTTGGCGAATTGCAGACCGTCGGGAACGTCTTCCTGCAAGACAACGTTTTCGGCAGCTCCATTCCCTTTGTTCTCGACGAAAATATCGAGAATCACATCGCTGCCGATCAACACGGTTTCCGGCGCTTCGTGGCGAATCGCCAGTTCCGGTCTGGTGCACGTAGTTTGACTGGAGGCTTGGGCAGCAAACGTGACTTGAGCCACACTGCCAATCTTGCCGGGCTGCTTAGGCATCAACTCCATTTTGATGGACGTTTGCTGACCCGGACTGAGCGTGCCCAGATTCCATAGCAGTTTGCCGCCGGCATTGGATGTTGGCGATGGAACGGCCTGGATCAACTCGGTGCCCTGCGGAACGAAGTCGTGAATCTGCACGTCGTGGGCGGGTACTTTGCCGGTGTTTTTGACGATCGTTTCGAACGAGGCGGGGCGATTGACTTGAATCTCGGACGGCGCGATTTTCTGAATGGCCAACGCAGGAAGTTGAACGCCTTCGAATTGGCGCTGTCCGGGAACGGATTTGGCCAGCGAATCGGAAATCGCGGCCGCCGGGGCCGCGTTGACATTCGTCATGGGATTTCTGGTTGGGGCGACGGCCGGTGCTGCCGGGGGTGGCGTGTTGGGCTGCGATGTTTGCTGAAAACCGGTGGCCGGCGTCGGGCTGGGGCCGTTGGATTGCGAAAACAAATTCGCCGTGCTTCGTGGCGCGTTGTTATCGGTGGTTGCACTTTGAGGCCGCAGCGGCGGAAGATTCGGCTTGCCGCCAAACTGATTCGAATCAGGAAGCAAGTTGTCGGTCGAACGTGAAGATGCCGGCGGCGTCGCTTGACGATTCAACGTGCCGGAGGGGAATCCGGACGGTGTCCCGAATCCGCTGGGCGATGAAGGCGGCTGATTTTGTGGGGCGTATTGCTGGGACGGTACGGCAGCGAAGTTGTTGTCATTTTCCTGCGCAGGGGAATCAGCGTCCTGCGACGGAACACCAAATTGACTGGCCGATTTAGCGTTGACGACCAAAGGCGGTAAATTCAGGCCTGGCGGCGTTGAACCTTTGAGGGCGTCGGTACTCTGAACGGAACTGATTGAGGCGGCAGCCGTAGGTGTCTGCGTCGTCAACGAATGCATTGGTGGCTGGCCGGTTGGTGGTTGGCCGGATGGCGCACCGCTGGAAGCCGGCGGCAAAAATGAACTGCCCGGTCGAATGGGTGGTAGTTCGTTGTCATTGGATTGACTGCCACCGGAATCTCCAATCGACGATGTTTTCGTTGAGGAAATGGTTTGTGCCGGAACAAAGCTGCCGCTGGTGCGCGGCGCACTTGGTATTTCACTGTCAGGCGTGGACGACCTACTCGAATCCCCCAGGGCCTGGCGAATGCCGCCGACGTTGGATGCCGTCATCGACGGATTCGAGGGAGCGGCCAGCGCATTGCCTGCCGCCGTATTGGACTGCGAACTGGGATTGGATCCTGGCCAGCTCTGGTCGGCCTCCACGTTGGAAACGGTGGCAATAGAATTTTCGGTTTTTAGTTCATCGGGAATTGGATTATCCGACGGTGCCAGTTCCGTGCCCTCCAGATCACCGGTAGTGTCCGCAGAAGCTTCGCTGGTCTCTTCAGCGGATTTATTGTTGCTCTTCATCGAGTGCATCACGGCAAACGTGCCAAGGCAAATAAACAATCCCACGGCACAAATGCGAAGCATCATGGATTTGGTGATGCGGGGGCGTCGTCCTGACATGACGGGTTCCTACCAGTCGAATGAGTTGCGGGCCACGCCGCGCGATTGTCAAAGCGCGCAAAGCGTGGGAGCATCGGCGGGTGACATAGCAAATCGGGCATTCACGTAACACCCCAATGTGCCACGGTGTCGGCCAGCGTCGGGCGCAAAATGCCGACGTCGAATGCTAGCGTGACGTTCAGCAACTAAACGGGGCACAAAAAGTCACGCGTGCCACGGACGGAATTATTGAGACAGCGTTATTTTGCCGATTTAGAACCGTCATTGTTCTCAGTCGACAACGCCAGGAATTTTTTCCAGCGCCCTTTTTTATTTTTAGAATCGGATGCCAGCAGTTGTTGTTCGCGACGGGCAAAATCACGTTCCATTTCGGTTTTCTGCTCGTCGAGGCGCTGCCGCAGCCGCGCGATCTTGGCGCGTTCAATGGAGATTTCGATTTCTGCTTTCCGCAGCTTTTCTTCCAGCTTGCGTCGCAGCTCGGCGATTTCATCGGGTTCGTTGGCAACCGCCTCGGTCGTGTCGGTATCCTCGTCGTTTTCTCCGTCTACATGCCCGTCATCGGCTTCGGCCGTCGCTTCGGAATCGCACATTGATTCCGCATCGGCTTCAGCCGGTTCATCTTCAGCGTCCGCCTCGTGATCATTGTCGATCTGATATTTTTGCAGGGTGGAGCTGGATTGCAGGGCTTCGTCGAGTGGGCTGGACACAGATGACGCCGCAGGCAGGTTTTGGTCGAGTTGTTGGACCAGCGAAGTGACGTATTCCAGTTTTGCCGTCAGCTGTTGGTTGGCATCGTGAATGGACTCAATTTGGCTGGAGATTGACTCGATCGACTCGGTAGTTTGCTGCTGTTGTTGCTCAAAACGTTCGAGGATGTCGTCTTGATTTTTCAGCAGACGGTTTTGCCAGTCATCGGAGCTGAAATATTCGACGAGCAACTCAGAAAGCGCATCGATGATTTCTGGATGGAAATGATCGTGCCCAGCGACCGACGTAGCGGTTTCCGGTTCAGATCGATCTTGGATTTCGTCGGGTTCCATTCGACGTGTGTTTACCGCATAGACAGGTTGTTGCATCGGTTAGTCCAAAAAACTACGTCAGGTTTTGGCGCCGGTCAAATTCGCCCGCGGGGATTACAGCGACCGTGACGATTGTGCCGACGGAATCCCGACCGGCGCGGATGTGGCGATTGCTATGCCTGATTTGCGGCTCGTCAAGTAGGAGTAGTCCACGGCGGCGGGCTGCTTTAGAATCGGTTGCCGAGACGGAATTCGACCGCTGGGAACCAATAATTGACGGTGTGATTATGCCACTCCGACCGTTTGCTCATCTGCATTGCCACAGCCATTACAGTTTGCTCGACGGGGCCAGCTCGATCGACCGGTTGATCGACCGCGCGGAAGGTTTCGGGATGACCGCGCTGGCGCTGACCGACCACGGCAATCTGCACGGCGCACTGGAGTTCTACCGCAAAGCCAAAAAGGCCGGCATCAACCCGATCATTGGATACGAGGCGTACGTCGCACCGGGCAGCCGATTGGAAAAGACCGGTTCAGCCTACGAGGATCGCAGTTACCACCTGACCTTGTTGTGCCAGAATCAAACCGGCTATCGCAACCTGATCCAAATGGCGTCGTCCGCCAGTCTCGAGGGGTTCTATTTCAAGCCCCGCATCGATCGCGAACTGTTGGCTCAGCATCATGAGGGCATCATTTGTTTGAGCGGCTGCCTGTCCAGTGAATTCAGCCAGGCGATTTTAAAACGCGGCGGGGCCGGGGCCGAAGAAAGTCTGGAGGAAGCGGCCGAAGTGGCTCAGTGGTTTGCCCAGTTATTCGGCGATCGGTACTTCATTGAGATCATGAATAACGGCGTCGATTTGCAAAAGGTCTGCTTGGATGCGTCGGTCGATCTGGCCAACCGGCTGGGGCTGCCGCTGGTGGCGACCAGCGATTGCCACTACGTCGATGCGGAGGATGCCGAAGCGCAAGACGTCATGTTGTGCATCAACACCGGTCGGTTCCGCACCGACACCAATCGAATGCGGATGGATGGAAACCAATATTACCTGCGCAGCGGCGACGAGATGTACCAGCGATTCCCGGGCTTGGAAGACGCGGTAGCCCGTTCGCAACAGATCGCCGACACGGTCGATATTCAACTCGAATTGGGCCAGCGGCATTTTCCGATTTATCGTGCGGCGGCGGGTTCGCCCGCGGCTGAGCTGACCGCCGAGGAACGATTGCGACAGCTGTGCATCGAAGGACTGCAACAACGCTATGCCGGCAACGAGGAAATGTGCCCCAACGGCCAGCTGGCCGAACACGTCATCAAGCGACTGGATCGCGAGTTAGGAGTCATTAATAAATTCGGGTTCCCGGATTACTTTCTGATCGTGTGGGATTTCGTCCGCGAGGCACGCGAGCGGAATATTCCGGCGACCGCTCGGGGCAGCGGCGTCGGTGCGCTGGTGTGTTACGCCTTGTTTCTCAGCCACGTCTGCCCGATCCAATACGACTTGCTGTTCGAGCGGTTCATGGACGACGAACGCAGCGAAGCGCCGGACATCGATATCGATTTTTGCAAGGAGCGTCGCGGCGAGATCATCAATTACGTCAAACAGACGTATGGCGCAGACAACGTCGCTCAAATTGGCACGTTCGGAACGATGGCTGCCAAAGCGGCGATTAAAGACGTGGGTCGCGTGCTCGGATTGCCCTTGGCTCGCGTCAATCAGATCACGGCGATGGTTCCGGACCGGCCCAAAGTCAAAATCGAAGATGCGTTGCAGGAAAACGATGAACTGCGCCACATTTATCACCATGACTCCGAAATCAAGGAACTAATTGATTTCGCGCTAAAACTCGAAGGCTTGGCGCGAAACGTGGGAACCCACGCGGCGGCCGTGGTGATCGGCGACCAACCGCTTACCAGGTACTTGCCGCTGGGCCGGGCGACCGGCAAGGACGATGTGATAACCCAGTGGTCGATGGAAGACGTTGAAGCCGCCGGACTGCTGAAAATGGATTTTCTCGGTTTGCGGAACCTGACGGTGCTCAGCAGCGCGGTCGAGCTGATCGAGCAAACGACCGGCAAAAAAATTGATTTGTACCAGTTGCCGCTGGACGACCCGGAAACGTTTCAGCTGCTACAACGGGGCGAGACTAAGGGCGTGTTCCAACTGGAAAGCGGCGGGATTCGCGATCTGCTGCAAAAGATGAAACCGGATCATTTCCATGACATCATTGCCACCAACGCCCTGTACCGGCCGGGTCCGCTGGAAGGCGGCATGGTGCAGCAGTACATCGACGTCAAGCTGGGTCGCAAGCGAGCCGCTTACAAACACGAAGTGTTGCGACAGATCCTGGAGGAAACTCACGGTGTGATGGTGTACCAGGAACAGGTGATGCGAATTCTCAATCGCCTGGGCAACATCAACCTCCGCGATGCCTATACCTGCATCAAGGCGATCAGCAAAAAAAATGAGTCGATCATCGCCCGCAACCACGAACAATTTATTGCCGGGTCAATCGATAACGGACTGAAACAGCGTGACGCCGAGGATTTGTGGCAGATGATCCTCAAGTTCGCTGGGTACGGATTCAACAAGTCGCACAGCACGGCGTACGCCCTGATCGCGTTTCAAACGGCCTACCTCAAAGCCCATTTTCCCCACGAGTTCATGGCGGCGCTGCTGACCGGCGACATCCCCCATCGAAATTTTGTCCGCAAAGACTCGTTGGTCGAGCACATCGAGGATTGCCACCGCATGGGCATCGACGTGTTGCCGCCGTCGGTCAACCAATCCAACGTCAAATTCGCCGTCCACGACGGAAAGATCCACTTTGCGCTGTCCGCCATGAAAGGTTGTGGCGAATCGGCGGCGGCCGCCATCGTCACCGAGCGGACCTGCAACGGTCCTTATCGCGACCTGTTCGATTTCTGCGAGCGGGTTGAATCGAGCCAGTGCAACCGGTCGTCGATCGAATCACTGATCAAAGCCGGGGCGATGGACTGTTTCGGCGCGCGGCGCAGTCAGCTGTTGGCCACTCTGGATCGGGCGATGCAGTCAGGCGCATCGGCCGCCGCTGATCGCCGCAGCGGTCAAAAAAATCTGTTCGGTTCCGAAGACGCGCAGCCCGCAGCGTCGTCAACCGAATTGCCCGACCTGCCCGAGCTGGAGAAAAACGAATTGCTGGGGGCCGAGAAAGAAGTGCTGGGATTCTACCTGACGAGCCATCCTCTCCAAGGTCACGATGCCAGACTGGCCACGGTGCGAACTCATCAAACGCGCGATCTCGAACATTGCAAAGATCGCGATCCGGTTTGCCTGGCAGGAATGATCTCGTCGATCAAGTATTCGCACGTGCGTCGGGTTCGCGAAGAGGGCGCGCCGACCAAATATGTGATGTTTGACGTTGAAGATTTGGCGGGGGCGATTCGATGCATTCTCTGGCCAACCGAGTTCACTACATATGGACAATACATTCAGCCAGATGCCGTGCTGGTGCTGCGCGGCGTGGTGGATCGCCGCACGGGTGACGAGCCCAATTTAGTGGTCAACGAGCTGGCGCCGCTGGACGATCTGGACGAGCGTTTCACCAGCGGCTTGCGGATTGAAATCGATGGACGCCAACATGATGAAGGTACCTTGCAAACGGTTTACGAGATTGTGCGAGGATATCCCGGCGGCAAGCGTCTGGAATTGCTGTTTCGGCTGGGTGATGGAACCGTGGTTCAAACCGTTAGCCACAAAATCAAGGTTGAGGTAAACGAAGAAATGACCAGTCGATTAGTGGACGTATTGGGGCAGGGCAGTGTCCAGTGCCTCACCGAGCCGCCGGCCGGTGGTGACACTGGCAAGAACGGCAACAGCAATTTCCGCCGGCGAACGGTTGCCAAGTCGTAGGTTTTGACGATCTGAACATCATGTCGCGCGCGGAATTTTGGTTGACGTGGTTATTGCGGCTGAACGCCGGGCTATTGTGCACGGCGGCCCTGACCATCGCGCTGCCGGTCGATTGGATGGCATCGACCCATCGTTGGCTTGGTCTCGGCCAATTCCCAGAGGCGCCCATCACCGATTACATGGCCCGCTCGTTGTCCGCGCTGTACGCGGCGCATGGCGTGTTGCTGCTGTTCATTTCGTTGCGACCGCGCCGTTACTGGCCGCTCGTGCCCGTGATCGCCGTGCTCCATCTGGTGCTGGGCGCCGTGCTGACGGTGATCGATCTGCAGGCCCCAATGCCTTGGTACTGGACGGCCGCCGAGGGCCCGTCGATTACCGTTTACGGAGCCGTGATTTTTTGGCTGTGGTTCCAGTCCAATCGCCGGGCAGCGGCCGATGCGAAATCGAGCCGATAACTTCATTGGTACGGGACGACGACCGACGAGGCGTACCAGTCAGTCCACCGTTTGACCAATGCCTGTTGAGCGTTATTGTCGATTGAGCCTCGATCGAACGAACCACTGCTTTGGCCAACACTGGCCCCGCCGCCAAACGACCAGCCTTCATCCCAGGATGCGCCGCGGCGCAATATCTCTGTCAGGCAAAGATCTAACTGCAGTTTCCAGCGACAATCGCCGCCGCCAAGAATCTCTTCCAACTGTTGCTGCAATTGTTCATGCCACGATCGATTAACAGTATCACAAACTTATTAAATACACGGCGATTCGATGTATTCAACATGCAATATCGGATACAATTGAGACTTGCTGAGTCAGCTGATTCAGCATTCGTCTGATGGACTGGCAGATTATCCATGAGCCAGGTATATCTTTGCCCGAGATGCGAAACGCGCGTGGATCGGCCTCCGCCCGATGTGAAGCGCGGGTTCTGTCCGAGCTGCGGCAAAAAGCTGAATTTCGCCAGACAGCCACGCAGGCTGGGAAAGAAAATTGCCAGCCTGGCTGATACGCCGCTGGCGGCAATACAATCCGTGCCCAACGATCATGTGCGGCCTCCGTCGCAGATGAGCGAACGACCCCGCAAACCGGTGTTTTCCTCCCGCGATCATCGACGGGCGCGGGCCAACTTCTACGCCTTTCCATCCGGGCCGGGCCGTTCCGTTTGGCAATGGGTGGCGGCCAGCTTGATTGGTGCCATCGTAATCGTGATTCTGATGATCGGCGGGATGTTGATTATCGCCAGCATGGATGACGAGCCATGGCAACCGGACGGATCAAACGAATCGGTGGCGGCACTGGATCAAATTCCGCCGGCGGCGGATCGGGCGGTGGCAAGTTCGAACCGGGCTGGGGCCGCCGTAACGGTCAACAAGTCCAGGGAATCCGCCACGTCAAACTCGAACACTCGCACTGCGCCAGCCGCCGGCGCAGAACGTTCAATCACGGTGGAGATTCCTGTAGACGTGCCTTCGCAAACAGCACCCCGCCAGCGCCGGGACTCGTCAGCTAATCTCCCATTGCGCGTCACGGAGGCGATGGCGTTAGTGGTGGCGGAAGGACGTGTTGGCAGTGGGTTTTGCATCGATCCGCGGGGAGTCTTCGTTACCCATACGGGACTAGTGTCAGGTTTGAGGCCGGGACATTACGTCAAATTGATCGTCGAGGCCGACCCGGCCGGCGGCCAAACGTATTATGCGCGAATTGCCCGTATTGGAAAAAAGGTCACGTTGTTGACCGCCTATGCGGACGATCGGTTTGCGGCAATTGAATTAGCGGCGGAATTGACGATCCGCGAACAGGACGAGGTTTTCGCCGTCGGTTATCCGTACCGCGCAGCGGATCAATTGGAGCAGGGCCAATATCCGGCGGTGCAGGTCAATCGAGGAAACGTCACCAACCTGATTGGCGGCGGTGACGGCGCCATGATCTGGACCGACGCCGTCAACGAATCGGCCGGTTTGGGCGGACCGCTTTTAAATGGGGCGGGGGAAGTAGTCGGCGTCGTTGCCTCAGACGACCGCGCCCAACAAGTACAGGCGGCATCGGTTGCCGACGTGCACGCCGGGCTGCTGCCGACCTTTGCCCGACCCTACGCGCCGTTCGTTTTGTCCGTTAATGATTTGCGTCGGCCGTTCGACGTTTACTTGGACTTGTTTTCGCCGAACGAGAAAGAGTATTACGCGACGGTGTACTCGCCGGCAATGGGAGTCGAGATGCAAATGGATCCTCGCGGTTTGCAATTTCACTCGGCCATTGAGTTGGATCGTCGCGTCGATCCCCGCACCGTCCGCACCATGGATCTGATCTTTCGAGTCTACGAACAGACTGCATCGGGCAAGCGTGGCCGACGGATTCTCTCATTAACCCATGAGATTCGCATCGAGGCTGATGAAAAAAACAAAAAGCCTGCCGTAACTGACGGAAAGGGTAAATCACAATAAATTGGCAGGCCCCAAGCAGGATTTACACAGATCAAGCGCAGCGACCCCCACAAAATTATTTCTGAGTGGGTCCCGCTCCTCGACCGCCAGCCTGGCTGCCGTCTTGCATTGCGACGATGCAATCAAGGTTTACGTGGCGACGCGGCGCAAAATCGGCCAAAAACCGGGCATAGTCTCACGCCGGCCGATCTGCTGAATTAAAATTGACCCGTCGGTCGCAAGGCCTTGTTCATCACGTTTCGCAACGATGTCAGTTGAGATCCAGATATGCCAACGGTCATTCAGCACTCAGCCAATCGCGTTATCGCCGTCACGTTTTTGCTTTTTTTGGGTTTGGGCCTTGCAGTCGGTGACAAACTCCGGGCACAGGAAAACTCTGATCCCAAACAACACCTTTTCGACACACTGACTTATCGCAGCATTGGACCGTTTCGCGGTGGACGATCAGCGGCCGTCTGCGGTGTTCCGGGCAGCCCCATGACGTTTTACTTTGGAGGTTGTGGCGGCGGTGTGTGGCGGACCGAAGATGGCGGGTCCACCTGGAGAAATATTTCCGACGGATATTTTGGTGGGTCGATCGGTGCCGTGACCGTCGCGCCGTCCAACCCCAATGTGATTTACGTGGGAGGCGGCGAGGTCACGGTGCGGGGCAATGTGTCCCACGGAGACGGTATCTGGAAATCGGTCGACCGCGGCAAAACCTGGAAGCATATCGGCTTGGCCGATTCGCAGCACATTCCGCGAATACGCGTGCATCCCGATGATCCGAACATCGTGTATGTCGCCGCGCTGGGGCATCTGTATGGTCCGAATCAGGAGCGGGGGGTTTACCGCAGCAGCGACGGCGGCGAGTCGTGGCAGCGCGTACTGTTTGTTTCCGACGAAGCGGGCGCCTGTGACCTAATCATCGATCCCAATAACTCGCGGATCATTTATGCATCCACCTGGAAAATTCGGCGGACGCCGTACAGCCTGGAAAGCGGCGGCGAAGGTTCGGGATTGTGGAAAAGCACCGACGGCGGCGACACTTGGACCGAAATCACGCGGAACCAGGGCCTGCCCAAGTCGACCGTTGGCATCATCGGGGTCACCGTGTCGCCGGTTGATTCGGATCGACTTTGGGCGCTGGTCGAAGCCAGCGATGGCGGGCTGTTCCGCAGCGACGATGCCGGCGAGACGTGGACCAAGATTAATGAAGATCGCAGTCTTCGGCAGCGCGCCTGGTATTACACGCGCGTCTATGCCGGTCCGCAAAACCGTGACCAGGTGTACGTGGTCAACGTGCGGTTCTGGCGATCCAACGATGGTGGCAAAACGTTTTCATCGATTCGCACGCCGCACGGTGATCATCATGATTTGTGGATCGATCCCGATGATCCTCAGCGCATGGTGGTGGCCGACGATGGCGGGGGACAAGTGACCTACAACGGCGGCGTGAACTGGTCGACGTATATGAACCAGCCGACCGCCCAGTTTTATCGGGTCACCACCGACAACCATTTCCCCTACCGCATCTACGGCGCGCAACAAGATAATTCGACCGTCCGAATCGCCAGTCGCACCGGCGGCGGTTCGATCGGCGAACGTGACTGGGAACCGACGGCTGGTGGTGAAAGCGGGCACCTGGCGCCGCATCCCGACAATCCGGACATTGTGTACGGCGGTTCCTACGGCGGTTACTTGGCACGGCGCAATCACCAGACCGGCGAAAACCGAAACGTCAACATTTGGCCGGACAACCCGATCGGCCGACCGATTGGCGAAGTCAAATACCGGTTCCAATGGAACTTTCCGATCTTCTTTTCGCCGCATGATTCCAACACGATCTACGCGTCGGCCAACGTGTTGTTCAAGTCGACGGACGAAGGCCAAAGCTGGTCGGCGATCAGTCCCGACCTGACTCGCAATGATCCCACAAAGCTGGGTCCATCCGGCGGGCCAATCACCAAGGACAACACCGGCGTCGAAGTCTATTGCACGATCTTTGCGGCGGCCGAATCCCACCTGGAACCTGGTGTGCTGTGGGCGGGCAGTGACGACGGGTTGATTCACGTCTCGCGCGACGGCGGTGCCAACTGGGAAAACGTTACCCCGCCGGAGCTGCCGGAGTGGTCGCAAATCAACAGTATCGACGTACACCCGACGCAGGAGGGCGGCCTGTACGTGGCGGCCACGCGATACAAATTGGATGATTTCCGGCCTTATCTTTATAAGACAACGGATTATGGCCAGACATGGCAAAAAATCACCGACGGCATTGACCCCAAGCACTTTACTCGGGTGGTTCGCGCCGACCCTGGGCGTGCCGGATTGCTCTATGCCGGCACGGAGCGCGGGGTTTATATTTCCTTTAACGACGGAAAAGACTGGCAGAGTTTCCAGTTGAATTTGCCGATCGTGCCCGTCACGGATCTGGCCATCAAGGACCAAGATTTGATCGTTGCCACTCAAGGTCGTTCGTTCTGGGTGCTGGACGATCTGACGATCTTGCATCAATGGGATGACAAAATTGTCAAATCCGACATGCACTTTTTTGAATCGCGTCCGACCGTTCGCATGGGTGGCGGCGGGCGCGGTCGCAGCAGTTTGACCGCCGGCCAAAATCCGCCTGGCGGGGTGACGTTGCGGTACTGGATGCGCGACGCGCCGGAAGATTCCGTGACGGTAACGCTTGACGTGAGTGACGGCAGCGGAAATTTAATACAACGATTTTCCACCCAGCCGCAGGCGGACTCCGACGAGCAAAAACTCAACGTCAATGCCGGCATGAACGAGGCGCAATGGAATATGCGTTACGCCGGTGCATCGCAATTCGAAGGCATGGTGCTGTGGGGTGGCGGCACCCAAGGCCCCCGCGCCGTGCCGGGCCAATACCAGGCCACGTTAACGACCGGCGAACAGTCTCGCACAACCGAATTTGAGATTCAGAGGGATCCGAGACTATCGGTTACCGCTGAGGACTATCAAGCGCAATTTGACTTTTTGGTCGGGATCCGCGACAAGCTGACCCAAACGCACGATGCCATCAAATCGATTCGGGACGTGCGTTCGCAGATCCAGTCATTGTCGAAACGACTGGGTGACGACCAGCAGAACAAAGACCTGGTCGAGCAGGGCAAAGAAATTGTCCAGCAACTAACCGAGATTGAAGAGACGTTGTATCAAACCAAATCGCGCAGCCCTCAGGATCCCTTGAATTTTCCCATTCGACTGAACAACCGCCTCAGCGCGCTGGTTAATGTGGTCTCATCGGCCGATGGACCGCCGACGCGTCAGTCGATCGAAGTTCGCGACATGGTCGTGGCCGAAATCGACGAACAACTGGGTGCGTTGACGAAGGTTTTTGACGAAGACCTCCCCCGATTCAATAATGCCATTAGAGACCGACAGATTCCTGCCATTTTTGTGGACCGTTAAACGATCAAGGCCTGACCGCGGACCAGCCGCCCTGGCGTTGGTCAATATTTTCCTGCCAATTAAATGCCGGGCACTCGCATCGGGTGCGCGACATTGGACAATAACTGAAAAATCCCATCGGCGGCGAACGTGACATGCCGCCGGGCTGGCGGCATACGCCCGCTTACGAACTGGCCGGAGATCAATCATGCGATTGACGCTGAGAAACCTGCTGCGATATCTCGATCAATCCGACTTGCGGTCGTCGGAAAAAAAGCAGCTGCAGAAGCTCGTTGAGCAAAGCGAAAAAGCGGAATCGTGGATCAAGCGGATTGAGTCGCTGCGGCACGATCCCCGCATTGAATCGCCGGCGATTGACGCAACCGCAGCTCACGATATTAACCAAGTATCGGCCTACCTCGATCTTCGCATGGGCCAAGTGGAAACCAGCGAATTTGAGCACGACCTGTTGACTTCGGACTCACTGTTGGCAGAGGTGGCCAGCTGTCATCAAATTCGCTGTGCTGTGGAGCACGGGTTGCCCGCGGTGCCAATCGAACTCCGCCAAAATATCTATGGCATGGATCACGAACACGATCAGCCGCGCGGCGCGGCGCCAGCCGGTGATGGTCGTGAGTCGATTGCCGATTTGGCAGGTGCCATGCGCGACTTGCCGTTCGAAGACCGCAGCCCGGAACAGGAGGAAGCGGCTGACACGGAAACGAAATTTGCCGCCGCGGGTTTTGAAGATGAAGCCGACGCCGCCGAACACGTGGCGATCGACGAGATGGCTCGGCAGGCCAGCCGTAACTCGCGCCTCAACGTGTTGTTGACGATATTGTTGCTGGTGTGCCTGCTGGCCGTGGCCTTTTGGTTGGGTCGCCAATCCGTTTACCAGTTTGCTGATACCGTCGGCACGCAATTGACCGGGCAACCCGAGTCACCTTCGCAATCCCCGCCGACGAAATCGGCCGATGAATCGGCCGAACAACCGGCCGTCACAGGCGATCCATCGGCGACCGAACCAAGCGGCGCCGAACCCGCCGAACCTCCCCCGCAACCACAACCGGAAATGGATGACTTACCCCCGGCACAGCTGGTGGACCAGCCCGGCATCGAACCGGCGCAACCGGGCGAGCAAATCGTCGACGCCGTTGCCAAGACATTGCCGAGGCAGCCGGATATTCAGTTTGAGACCGATGCCGAAAGGATTGCCGACGAATCCGCAACAGAAGCGCCGCCGGCGCAAGCTTCGCCGATCCCGGTTGGAAAACTGGCAACTGCTGACGATATATTGTTCCGCTTGGATGCAGACCGGGACGGTTGGTTTCGACAT
>JBFILF010000033.1:0-20576 GCA_041599835.1 Pirellulaceae bacterium | reverse complement strand
GTAGTTGGAAATAAAGTAACTGCCGACTTCGGTTTTTGTCGTTTCAGACATTGTGGATTGAACAGCAACTTAAAAATACGCTGGTTCCCATTGTGACGCGCCCCAGTAAAGTCGCGACGCGCAAGCCAAACACGCTCAGTCGCGCGCTGACGGTCGCGGTGCAGATGTGCTTGCCGGGCTGGCGTCGGTGTCGGCTTCACCCGCCCGATTTCGCAGCTCTACTTCTTACCTAGACAATAGACGACCCCGCGACTGGTGGCAACGATCAACCGACCGCCGGCCACGGCCGGAGATCCAATTATTTTCCCGTTCAATTCTTTTTCCGAAATCAATTTGCCCGTGTGCAAGTCCAGTACGTACATCCGGCCATCGTCGGCACCGACGTAAACGCGCTGGCCGGCGATGACAGGTGACGAATCCACCGGTCCTCGAGCTTCGAATGTCCAATTAATTTTGCCGTTGTCCGGATTCAGGGAATGGACTTGCCGATTCCGGGCCCCGAAAACCACATGTCCCTGGGTAACAGCCGGATTGCTGCGGGTCGAAGTGGGTGCGTTGGGGTCGTCAAAATGCCAAACCACCTCTGCTTTTCGCCAATCGACGGCAAAAAACCCCGCGTCTTCGGTGCCGAAGTACGCGACATTTCCCATCACGGCCGGCGTCACACCGGTCGGCGAATGAATTTCCACGGCGGCGGCCGCGGTTCCCTGGTCCAAATCAATAATATGCAGCCGGCCATCGCAACCCGCCACGAACGCCCGATTCTCGACGATCGTTGGCGAGCAGCGAATCTGGTCGTCGATTTCGTGTTTCCAAACCAATTTACCGGACTGCTGATTCAAGCAATAAAGCGTGGCGTCTTGCGATCCGTAAATCACATTGTCTTTATAGAAATTGGCGCTGGAATCGATTTCCGCCATCGCTCCATGTCGCCACAGCGGCTTACCGTCGAGATCCACGCAATGGAAAATTCCGTCGATGTCCCCGAGGTAAATGCGTCCGTCGCGAATCGACGGTGATGCGATGAACCCAATTTCGCTGTTAAATTCCCATTTCTTTTCGCCGTCCAGCAAATCAAGCGCAAACAGGCTGCCATCCAAGTCACCGATATAAACGACTCCGTCAGCAATCGCAGCCGTACTTTCAAACGCGCCCTTGGGCACTTTGAACTCCCACAACACCTCCAATTGATCCGGCAACCGACCGTCGGCTACACCAGTTCCCATCGAATTGCCGCGGAACAGCGGCCAGCTCTGCGTGACAGCCTCCTCCTCGGCGATGTTTTGATCAACTTGAACTGACTCGCGCGGTTGCTGAGTAACCTCGGTTGTCTCAGCGTCCGCCGACGAATCGGGTTCCTGGGTCAGCACAGCCGGCTGGCAGCCCAGCAGGATCGCAATAGCCACCGCGATACCGGTGGTGGACACGGTTTCAAAATGCCTGCTCATAGATTTGCCGTAACGAACTAAATTCCACGGAACGGGGATTGAATTGCCCAGTCCACTGGCGGGCGGCCGAGTTGGCCAAATCATCCAATTGGTCCCGCCGCACGCCGAATCCCTGCAGATCCGACTGCAGACCAGCCGCTTGCACCAGCTGTTCGACGAATTCGGCCAGACCATGACTGCCCGAATCCGGCGAAGGGCATCCGTCGGAACCTGACGATATCTGCATCAATTGCCGATACCAATCGTCAACTTCAACTCCATTATATCGAATCACATGGGGCAGCATCACGCCGACGGCCTGGCCGTGCACTGTACCCAGCGCTTGAGTCAGTGGGTTGGCCAAGGCATGAGCAGCGCCCAACATCGAGTTTTCGATCGCCAGTCCTGCCAGCGCAGCGCCCAATTGCATTGCGCCGCGCGCGTCGAGATTTTGCGGATCCTCCAACACGCGGCGAAAATTGGCCGACAACAACCGCCACGCCTCGCTGCTGAACAAAATCGACATTGGATTTCGCGGTCGAGTGACATAGGTTTCCAGCGCATGCGAAATAGCATCGACGCCGGTCAGCGCCGTGACTTGGGACGGTTGGGTCAATGTCAGTTTTGGATCGAGAATCGCCACAGCGCAGGAAGCTTTCTTGTCTCCGCAGGCCATTTTTACGTGCGTTTGCGCGTCCGAGATCAATGCAAACGATTGCAGTTCGCTGCCGGTGCCGGCCGTGGTCGGCACGGCGATCATCGGCAACATCGGCTTTCTGGCTTTGTCCACGCCCCAGTAATCGCTCATCTGGCCGCCATTGGAATACAGGAAATTAATTCCCTTGGCGCAATCCATCGAGCTGCCACCGCCCAATCCGACCAGCAGGTCCGGTTGAAAATCTTTTGCCAGCCGCAGGCCCGCCTCGACATCGTCCGTCGTGGGGTTTTCGTGAGAGCCATCGAACGACTGCGTGACCAGCCCCACCGACTCCAGGGAACGGTTGCCGCGATCCACGTGCCCCGCCGCCACGATGCCCGGATCGGTTGCCACCAGCACCCGCCGCGCGCCCAGTTGCCGCGCGATTTCACCTAACTGATCGATCGAATCGTTGCCGAACACAACACGCGTTCGCAACGCGAAATCGAAGGGGGCCAGCAACGCGGTGCGGTCCAAGTTCAGATTGTCAAGCGCCCGGGTTCCGCTCATGCAATGGCAGCCGTTTGACGAGTGGTTTGATAGGCCCGCGAGCGGAATAGAAAGTCGATTAAATTTCCCTCGTGCGGTTGCAGCCAGTTCAGCCGATTGGTGGGGATGGCCCCGACGTTCAGCCGATCGATGTGCGTTGCGTCATTTAGCTCACGAATCCAGTCATCCTGGTCTGTCAGCGCGGTGCCCACCAGCGTTTCACCAATGCGGGCAATCATCTGATCCTGCGGGCACTCGACCACCGATACAAACGGAAACATGTATTCCTTGGCGGTCACGGCACAATCGGGCGAATTGGCATGCACGACCATGGGCCTCAGGTACGAGCAATGGTCTTGATCGACCAGCCGCGGGCCGAACGACTCCGTCATGTCGGTGACGCCGGGTTCTTTCAAATCCGCTTCGATCATGTTCCACACGGCTTGGCCCATTCCCGGCACGGTAAAGGCGGCCAGCCCGGATTCCGGGTCATCCGGAGGTTTCACGTCGATGGGACCGATCCGCTGGGCGATCGCCTGGGCGATGTCGCGGGTGTGTCGCGAAGCCCAAATGCCACTGCAATTGATGCAGCTGCGTCCGCTATTGATGTAAACGCTTTCGACCATCAAATCCAGGAATTCCTCCCAGCGGTCGACCATGTCGTCGCCGATCAGGATCTTGGAAAAACCGGGTCCGTGAGCTTGCACGCGCGGGTTGCCGCGGTATTGATCGACCGTTTGTTTGCCGCCAAAAATCATCACGCGCTGGCAGGCGGCCACCACCGCCGCGCCGGCTTCGGCACCACCCGGATACAGCGCAAATGCCTCAGCGGGGATGCCCGCTTTGACCATCGCCGACATCATTCGGTAGGGTGTCCACGGTTCCTGCGGACCGGGTTTAAGCACCAGGCCAATCTGCAACGGAATCACCGGCAACCACAACGTGTGCACGCCCGGTGAATTGGACGGCAACACGGCACCCAGGACCGGCGACTGTAACTGGTAACTGACCACCACGCCGCGCGACTCGGTGCCAAATCCTCGGGAGAGAATATCCAGATCGAGTCCGCGCGTCAGCGCGTCGAGAATCTCGCCCATGTTGCGCAACACAAAACAGTTTTTTTCCATGTTCTTGCGGCACATGTGTTCGGGCAATCCGGTCGAGGCCGATTGCTGATGGACGAATTCATCGGCCGATTGGTTGCCATCACCCAGCGGCAATGATTCGTTTTCGAAATAGTCGGCGGCGGCAGCGACCCGCTCGATCAAATCGGCGCAACTGAATTCGTGAAGGATTTGACGAGCCTTGCGGGCTTGGCGCATGTCCCGCTGGATGATGCCGCCGTTGGCCTGGCTGACTTTTGCGATCGGCTCGCCGCTAGCGAAGTGCACGACTTCCTGCACGTCGAGCGACTCGTATGGCTTGCCCCAGCGGATGACAGGTAAGTTGAGCATGATATTGGTTCGTGGTTTGAGGTTTCAACAGACGCAATCTTAGTAATTGCAATATCAGTAAACACCGACCGTGGTGGATGACTGCAACGCGTGGTACGGACGCACCCCGCTGACGCCGTCCCAGGGATATGTTTCAAACGGGGGCTCGCGCTCGCCTTCATCACGCTCGAGAAATCCCGGCACAAAGAATTCTTTGGTCAACGTGGTCAGCTTGACGCGACCGGTGGCGCCATAATCGACCAGTTGGTGGGGGTTGTCGAAATCGACGACTTCGGTCACCGCCCGCGGCTGCGGCGCGTAATACGAAATCTTGTAGTTGTCCGCTGCCGTCACGGGTTTGCTGCAGGCCAGTCCCATCAAGGTATTGCCGTAGGTGGGTGTCATGTAAATGCCGCTTTCCTCGGCAGGGCCGCCCAGCAGTTCCTCGATGGCGTAGCGGGTCCACTGTGGCGTGAACTCGGTTCCTCCAGAAAAGATGCCGGTCACGCCAATTTCTTTCAAAGAGGTGCCGCGGTCTTCCAGTGCCAGGCACAGCGCGTCCAACAGCTTGGGCGTGGCGAACACGCATTTAATATCGTGACCCGCGGTCAAAATTGTAATCGCCTGGTCGATGCAATGTTTCTTGTATTCCTCGAGGTGTTCCATCCATCCTTTTTTGATCAACTTGACCACCCACCGCGGATCGAGGTCGATGCAAAAACAAATACCGCCGCGAATCTGGCACAGGTGCTCCACGGCCAAGCGCAGTCGTCGCGGTCCAGAGGGACCGAGCATCAGCCAATTGCCACCCCGGGGAAAATACTGATCCGGCAGCGTTTCACTGAACATTTCATAATCAATTCGAAAGTCGTCGATCACCACGCGGCTTTTGGGGACCCCCGTCGTGCCGCCGGTTTCAAACACATATGTCGGGCGATCGGCATAAGCTTTGGGGCGCCACCGCTCGACGGGCCCGCCTCGCAACCAGTCGTCTTCGAAAAAGGGAAATTTGCGCAAATCGTCGTAGCATGTGATATCCGTCAGCGGATCAAAATCCAGTTCAGACTTTTTCTCCAGCCAAAACGGGCAACCCTTCGCTTCGTCAAAATGCCAGCGAACGATTTCTACAGTGTGGTGGTCCAATCGCTGTTTGGCCTGTTCGACCAGCGACTCGATTTGAAGATTGGAAACAGACATAACTTGTTGCTGTAAAGGGGCGAAAAAAACCTGCCGGGATCACGCCGGGGCAGAACCTATTAAACACCCCAGTGTAACCGAAGTTGCGGCGGCTGCGTAACCAATTGCCGCGGGCCGGTCGCGTCGCCGCCGCCGCTCATCCGAGGCGGCCGCACCAGCCTAGTTGGATTCCGGATTTCCGTTTTTTTGCCGCAGATGCAGGTGCAAATAGTTGGCGCGTTCGCGATTGCGGTGCGCCGAATCCAGTTCGCCGCCGCGTAGTTTTTGCAGATGGGCGGGCTGGGTGTGAATAAACAATTTGTTGACGGTGGGGATTTCCAAATCTCCAATCAGGCCCAGATTGATTCCCATGCGGACCTTGGACAACAGGTGCATGGTCTCTTCGCTGGATATCTGTTTGGCGTTTTGCAGCGTGCCGTAAGCGCGGCTGACCTGGTCGAACAGATCATGTTGGCCGTCGCGGACCAGCATCTCACGGGCTTTGCGCTCATAACTGATAACCGACGGAACGATGTCGCCTACATGCTTGATCAATTGTTCCTCGGAACGACCCAGCGTCACCTGATTGCTGATCTGATAAAAGTCGCCCATGGCCTGCGAACCCTCACCGTAAAGCCCGCGGACGGCCAGACCAATTTTCTGCAGACTGTTGAACACCTTTTCAATCTGATTGGAGATCACCAGCGCCGGCAGATGCACCATCACGCTGACGCGCATGCCAGTTCCCACATTGGTCGGGCAAGCCGTCAGGTATCCCAGTTTCGGATGCACGGCGTAATTGATGTGCCCTTCAATCTGATCGTCGACCTCGTTGATCTGCTGCCACGCGGTATCGAGATCCAGGCCGCTTTTCATGACTTGCAGCCGCAGATGATCTTCCTCGTTGATCATCAAGCTGATTTTTTCCTGCCGGTCAATCGCCACCGCTCGCGCGCCGTCGCCATCGGCATGCTCGCGGCTGATCAATTGCCGTTCCACTAGAAATTGGCGATCGAGAATTTCCAGGTCGGCCACGTTGATGAAGGTCAACTCGCCCAAACCCGGCTCATCCGCCAATCGCTCGCGGACGGTAACTTCGATCCGCGCCCGGTCAAAATCCGTACAGCGGCGAATGAACGGGTAATCGGCCAGGTTGCGTGCCAACCGAATCCGGCTGCTCATGACAATATCCGATTCGGGACCGCTGCCGCGCAGCCATTCACCACATCGATTTGCCAATTCCTCAAGTGTCACGCCTGGTTGTCCTTTTCAATGGCATGGATTTTGTCACGCAGGTTGGATGCCGATTCGTAGTCTTCGCGCTCAACCGCTTCTTTCATTTCGCGTCTTAATCGAATCAGCTCGGTTTGCACCTTCAAGTCATATCCACCACGCTTGGGATGTTTGCCTCCGTGTTCGGTATGGCCATGCACATTCTTCAGTAAAGGTTCCAATTCGGCGCCAAAGAATTCGTAATCGTGTGGACAACCTAAACGACCGCTTTGACGAAACTCGAAAAACGAAATGCCGCACACCGGACATTGTTTTTCATCCAGCTCGGCCAGCTCTTCGGCCGTTTGACTGATTTTTAATTGCTTGGTAATCACACCAGACATTAATGGCGTTTGCACCACCGGTTCGCTCGGCTGCAAATAATCTTTCGCGCAGTCCGGGCACAAATGCAACGCCAGAATCTGGTCGCCCGTCAGATCGGTGATGTGGAAGGTGGCCGGCTTTTCACACTTTTGGCATTTCATGTCTTTGAACTATCCACAAGCAGCGCGCACCCACCTCGGCGCTACCTGACTGTTTTAATTGCACCTGCGTACCGCCGTGGATTCTAGCTTGGGGCCATAGAGTGTCAAGATTAAGCAGCTTGCCAAAGCTGCCTTGATTGACGCTGCTTTCCAAGCGGTTCGCCACAATATCAAGCTTCGTTTAACTGTTGTGCGCTCCAAGCTAAAAACGTTGCGGATACCAAGTTTTGCAAGCCACGGTCTCATTTACTTTTTTAACTCACTTTAATAGTACGGCTGAACCTGTTGCTAGTACAAGGTCGAGCGCCTTTTATTGGGCAGCTTGTGTCGCGCCGCCCGGGTTGACCTTAGCGAAACGACGAATTTCCTTGAACGCTCACTGGCCGTGCCTCCTCTTGCAGTCGATACAGCGACGCGCGGTGCGACGGTCCGGCCGGGGGGGGGCTAACCGACACATTTCTGCTTGAATGGGCGGATGCGGCATTCGTATGCAAAGTCGCTCATTCTTGGATCCCCACTGCAGCTGGCAGCTGCAAAAAGGGTCCCGGCTGGGTGCGGCCTTTTTTTTAATTTCTAATCAAGCATCAATGGCCAGCAGCGAATGTTAACCGTTGTGCCAATTGCCGTTTTTCTACCTTTGCTTCGGGAATCCTACAGATGTCAAAGATTCAGTTTTGGTTCATGGTCGTATGCTGGCTAGTCGTACCGTTGCATGTGGCGGCACAACAACCGCCGGCTGCGACTGAACCACAGGCCGTCGAGTCCCAACAACCTGCTACCCAGAAACTGGATATGGGTGACCAGCTGATTGAGGCGATCAAAAAAACCGAGGGTTGCTTGGGAGTTGACTCGTGCCGTTGGCAGAGCGGTAAACAGTCGATCGTGGCCTGGTTCGAAAATAAAGAAGCCGTCGTCAACTGGTATTACAACGACGTGCATCAAACCATGGTCGGAGGCCAGACCGCGGCCGATGTCCAAGGCAAGAAGCCGCTGGAATTTGTCACCGACGAAGATCAACCGATCATGGTCGTGGCGACGCTGACGCCTTCGCGGAAACCGGAGTTGCCCGGGATTTATCTTCCGATCAAACAGATCTCCATCGAGTTGTTTGCACCGTTGCCCGGCGGCGCACATATCAACGGCCGTCTGTCGCCCGATACATTCGAAGTGCCGCACATGCGGGGCTATTCGCCCGAACCGGCAAAAATCACCGATTCTTCCGACGACAAAAAGTAGATTCGACCCGGCGGTGTCAATCGGGCGGTTGCAACTCACTTAACAAAACCTCGTGACTGACGCGGACTTCTCCCGGCACGTCAACGATGGCAAGCGTGATTTTGGGATCCTCCCGATTCCAATCAATTTCGATCAAGCCAAAGTGATTATCGCGAAAGACGTTGCCCACGCGGTAACGGTTAGGCTCGGTATTGTGCCAGCGTTCAGTCAATCCGCTGGCGGTCACGTCATACAAGGGATACAGGTCAGGCGGTTGTCGGCGCGAAATTTCACCCCAGTGCACGTCGCCGGAAATGAACAATACGCCGCCGGCCCGCGTGTCGCGGATCAACGATATCATCCGCTGTTGCTCCGCGGGCAAATTGTTCCACGATTCCCAGCCGTTGTATTCATGTCCGAACTGAATCGAACTGCACACGACGCGCAGATCGGCCGGTTGCTCGAACTGACGCCGCAGCCATCGCCATTGCACCGCACCCAGCAGCGTCTTGTCCGGATTGGTATCGGGCTGGTACGCGTTTTTTAGCTTCGAGTCTTTGGGCAAATCGCTGGGGATGCGTTTCAGCGGATCTCGAAAGGTGCGGGTGTCCAACAGGATCAGTTGCAGCCGCTTCGAATCCTGGTGGAAAACATGGGCGCCGTAGATTCCCGCACGTTGACGGCGAGGGCTGTCGGCCGGCACCTGCCAAAAATCCATGAATACCTGTTTCGACTCCGCCCGCAATGGATATTCCTTGCCCGCATCATTCTCGCCGTAATCGTGGTCGTCCCAAATCGACAGCACGGCAACCTCCGCACATAACTGGCGAAACTCGGGTTTCGCCCCCAGTTTTCCATACTTGGCTTTCAAAACCTCCATGTCGCGGGTGTCACCATAAATATTGTCGCCCAGGTACACGAACACATCCGGTTCGTGTTTGACCACCGTCCGCAACACTGGTTGCGGTTTGTCTTCATGAGCACACGAGCCAAAGGCGATGCGACTGGGCAAGCCCAGGATTTCGTTTACTGATTTCATCGCAACCGGCTCGCCCTGTTGGGCAGCGGCCGATGCTGAAACAACGCATATGGCAAAAAATATTAGCGCAACTCGCATCTTCATAGCGCAAGCACCCACTCACATTTCCCAGCGATCAAGGGTCGGAACTCCACATGA
This sequence comes from Pirellulaceae bacterium, assembly GCA_041599835.1. Lineage (GTDB taxonomy): Bacteria > Planctomycetota > Planctomycetia > Pirellulales > Pirellulaceae > CAJQPP01. The sequence continues at coordinate 11,205 of JBFILF010000033.1, read as the reverse complement.
GATCCAAAACAATTGTTGGTTCGAGCATTGTAGCCAAAGTCTGCGGACCAGGTCTCGCCGAAGGCACGTACGACGTCGAAAATGATGAGATCTGCATTTCCAGCAACGTGGAGATCTTTGTCAGCGTCAAAGGGCGTCACGAACGGCGCGGCGCCGCAGCTTCAGCAATTGTGTGCCTCAAGGCCCGGCAATCGCGCCACGGCAAAACAGGTCTTTATCAATAACGTCGTGGCGCAAAAAAAGTGCGGACGAGGTCGTCCGCACGTGATTCGTGGTTTTGAGTTGACCGGTAATAACGCCGTCGGCTAGTTCGGTCCCTTCAAATTGCCCGCGGGCGAACGCTCGTTTTCCGGGGGCGCCGGCAGCGCTTCACCCAGCTCGGCAAGTAATCGGCGGGCCAGCCGATCCTGCGCTTCGATCTCAAGCGCTTGGTGCAATTGCAGGCGGGCCGCTTCCTCGTGTCCCAGATAAGCGTAATGATAGGCCCGCAGGGTACGCGCGTAACTGGCTTGAGGGTTTTGTCGTGTGTATTCGACCAGCCGATCCATTTGTTTAACATATTGATCGCCCTGGTAGAGGCGGCGGAAATTCTGAACGACGTATCCCCATTGTTTCGGGCTCAACGACGTCGTAGCTGCATCCAGGGCCTGGATGGCGGACTGGTATTGTCCCGCCGCAAACGCCGCCTGCGAGCCAAACAGAAAGATCATGCCGTTTTCGGGATCTTCGACCGAAGCGTGTCGGGCCAGCTGTAACGCCTCCTCATACCGCTGTTGGCGGAATGCCCGTTCGGCATCCAGCTGGTAGCGGGCGGCCCGCTCGTTCGTGACGATCAAACGGCCGTCGGGCTGACTCGCCAGCGGCGCCGGAGATACGGCCGGGGGCAAATAAGGTCGGGGTTCGACATACACAGGTCGCTCGATCACGTACGGCTCGTGATAGGGGACCACCACATCGTGATCGTGGTAATAGTTGCCGCCTCCGAACAACGGCCCGATTTCGAAGCCAAAGTTTTTGTCGTGATATCCATACGTAATGCCATACGGCGAGATACCCAGGAAGTTGTGTCCTCCACCGTGGTGATGCTTGCCATGGTGACCCTTGCCGTGGTGGCCGCCTCCTTTGTGCTTGTCGTCAGCAGCGGCTACGCCGGTACCTACGATGAAAACCAACAGTAAACCACTGGCCAGCCACGGCCAAGCGCGTGGCCCCGTAAACGGCGACGAAGCCAAATTCCCAGCGACGTTTCTTGTTCGCGATTTTGTCATCCCATTTTCCCTTTACGTGTACGAAACAACGCAGGTACTTCCTCTGCAAACGGCGTACCACACCCGCAGTATCGTCCAGGCGGCCGCTGTACGTTGACTTTTATCAACGGTCCGGCAATACCTGTTTCCCAATATCATCGAAAGGATCAAACGGTGGACCGGCATGCCGTAATTCCAGCGGTTGGATTTTCACCCCTGTCCCCAGTACCATATCGATTCCTGGGCAAACACGGGCCTGAAAATACCGTTTACCACGATCAGAACAGGCAAAACTGGGGGTGGCAAATGACGACCGCGTCGCAGGTGATGAGCGAGCTAAAGAAAAAAGGCAGCGCACAGACGCGCAAGACTTTTTCGCGCCACGGGGCGCCGCCAGATTTGTTTGGGGTCAAAGTTGGTGACCTCAAAACGATTGCAAAAAAGATCAAAGGTGAACAGGAACTGGCACTGGAGCTTTACGATTCTGGGAACGCCGACGCCATGTACCTGGCCGGCATGGTGGCCGACGGCGCGCAGATGACAAAACGACAGCTGGAGTCTTGGGCTCGCCAGGCGCCGTGGCACATGGTGGCCGAGTACACCGTGCCTTGGGTGGCCACCGAAAGTCCGCACGCTCGAGACCTGGCCATGAAATGGATCCGATCCAAAAACGAATCGATCGCCTGCAGCGGTTGGTGCACTTACGCCGGCATCGTCGCCGTCACGCCAGACAACGAATTGGACCTTGCCGAAATCAAAGATCTGCTGAACACGGTCGCCAAACAGATTCACAAAGCCCCCAACCGCGTCCGTTACACCATGAACGGCTTCGTGATCGCCGTCGGTGGTTACGTAAAACCACTCCACAAGCAAGCCAAGGCCACGGCGAAAAAGATCGGCAAAATCGCCGTCGATATGGGAGACACAGCCTGCAAAGTTCCCTTGGCGGAAGAGTACATCGCCAAAATGGAATCGGCCGGCCGAATCGGTAAAAAGCGGAAGACGATCCGCTGCTAAACCATGGCGTTAATCTGCTCTCGTCTTGCCAGTAGACGCGCGGCCGGGTCACGTCACGGATGCCCGAGGATGGCCGATTTGGGCTTGAGATTGTGGTGATTGGCGATAGATTGGGAACCTGCGAAGACTGCGGAAAGATTGTCGAATTTGAAAGAACTGCCATGCGCGCGCTATGTACCCTGATGCTGTTGATCGGTTGGATTCTGTTTGGCAGCCTTGAATCGGCCTCCGGGCAACTGATCCGCATTTTTAGTGGAGGTGGTGGTACGTCGATTCGCGTGCCGTTCGTACGGGTAGAAACCGACCCGGTTTTTGGTACGTATGTGCGGGCCCCTCTGGTCGAAATCAACTCGCCGCCGCGCTTCGGTTACGGTTATCGCGCCTATCCTGGAAGGGTCTATCCAGGGACAGTTTACCCCGGGCCCACGTATGGTCCGGGTCCGGTCTATCCGCCGGGCAGCCCGGCACCGGCCAATGCTCCCGGCCAACCGGTTGCTCCAGCGGCTGCGACTCCGACACCGAATATCAACGGCCCCGATCCAACGGGCAATCCGCCGAACCCCTCGGGACTTAATTCAGTTTTGTCCTTGGATGCGGGTCCCGCGATGGATTTCCAGCAGCAACGACGCGCATTGTTGGACAGCGCCCAGGCCCTCGACCGGGGTTTGTCACGTTACTCCAATGCCCAGGAATGGCAGGAATTTTTGCGTCTGCCGGAGTTTTTGACCGCGCCTGCCGCCCACGAATCAGCGGCGGACCTCGCCAATGAGCAACGTGAGCAACTGCGGGATCTGCTTAAACGGTTTGACAAGGTCAGCCAGCGCTCGGATTATCGGCTGGTGAACCAACTAGAGCCATTCCGGGCAACCCATCGCCAACTGAGCCAGTTGAGCCAGCTGGTTTTCGCGACGGGCGAGTCCCAGCCAGCCCGCGAGGAATTGCCTCCACCAACCGACAAGAACTGATCAAGCTGCGACAACGGGTCGTCTGCGGCGAATCACGAACAAACCGCCCATCAACAGCGTTGCGCAGATGGCGTTCGGCTCGGGTATGGTGATCAGCACAAAGTTATCCGCGCGAAATTCCAGCGCGTCCAGGTTGTTCGAGCCATCGGCCGTTGCAAAAAACTCGATTCCGACGCTGGTCACCTGCGTTTCGTCAAATCCGCTGCCCTGAACCTGGTTGATAAAATCGGCAGCGACAAAGTTGAAAGTCTGAAATGCGCCGCTGATTGAATGCAGGTTGGTGGCCACTTCGTTGTCGAAAGCGTCGACCGCCAGGAATCGAAAAAATGTGGCATTGCCACCACTGAATTGTTTGACGTCCAAGCTGCCCGAGGCATCGGTCAGATTTTGGGGCGTGGCAAAAAAAGCACCGAACGGGCCGCCGGGCGGGGTGTCGCCAAATCCGGGAATGTCTGCAATGCCGACAAAATGTTGCCCGGCGCCGACGCCCAACTGTTCGCCGGTCGTAAATCGCGCAACGAAATTTCCGCCTTCATTGGCAATGCCCGCACCTGATTGAAAGCCCTCGGAAAACGTGGCCACGGTGAAATCGGTTGCCGTGCCATATGTTCCAGTAGTGGTAATCCGATACACGGTATCGCCGCCATCGACAAAACCGAGGAGGTCGAACTGTTCTGCATAGTTGAAGTTCTCGACGATGACATCCGCCGACGCTGGCCATGCGCAGATGGCCGCCAACAATAACGGCTGGCAAAAAACTGAGATTGGTTTCATGGGTAATCTCCGTCAAAGTGAAATTCCAAATTGCCACCGGCGAGATGGTGCAATGGTTGTCGAACAAGAATTGCGGTCGCAAAACTATAAAACCCGACTGGTGTCTCGATTTCGGAATTGCACCCCGACTCCACCGATTCTGGTGATTGGGATTCAATCGCGCATGCTGTGACGGAGTAAAGCGTTTTTTGGATTAGCAGAGGCCGAGGGGGGCATAAGGCGAGTGATTATCCAACCCAGCAACATCGATGATGCGCCCCAAAAGCGGGGAAACGGATCTGGCGCGACGATTGTGCCGAAGGAGCCAGTTGTGCAGGTGCTACCCGGATTGCCTTCGGCGCAGGCATAAGATGCACTTCCGGCATTCCAATCTTGGCCCGAACCGTCGTCATAGCCAGTGCCTTATGGGACAACAAAACCCGTTAACCAGGCCACTTTAGTTCGCGGTTGAACGGATCCGATATACCATGTAACGTATGCTTCGACGGCACGGATTGCCACAGTCGCTAGCTGTCGGCAAGGATTCTTATCTCATTGCGAACCATTCGAGATTGAGGTTCGTACTCCCAGCAGAAAGTTGCTGGACCGGTCCATGCCTATCCCCACTGCCGTGTTGGCGGTGACGGAATTGCATCGGACAGGGCAAATCATCAGATACGAGGGAACGAGCGTATGCACGCACAAAAAAACACGCACTCATCGAAAACGATCGAAACATCCATACGGCCGGCAGCCTCCGCCGAATATCAACGGGCGCTGGAATACCTGGCAAGCAAGCGGCTGCAGCTCGATTTCTTGACAAGCGATGCCGGCATGGGCGGCGATCAATCGCGATTTTTCCTCAATCAGGTGGCGGGCAACCAGTGGCGTCTGGAAGGCATTGTGGAATTGCCGAGTTGGACGCTGACGGCCACGGGCCAGTCGGCGGATCCGTTTCACGTCGTGGATCAGGTGTTTCAACAGTTGCAGCGCCAGTTGTTGCAACAAACGGGCAGCTATCGGCGGTTGCTCGATTGCCAGGTCGCCTTAAATTCGACTCGGCGCGACAGCGACAATTTGCTGGTCGCGGTGTGACGTGAGGCCGCACACTACTTTCGCAATCGGCCGACCAATCCTTCACCGGTCGTGATTCCTTTGAGCATCGATTCCAAAGCGTCTCGATTGGGCGCATAGTCCATGGCTTCGTTTCGCGCCACGATGTTATTTTGCACCAATTCGCAAAGCGAATGCGTGTAACTTCTCATGCCTTCTTCGTGGCAGGCATACAAGATCGCCGGCAAATCTTCGTCTTCTTCATGCATAATTTTTTCTTTGACCAACGAATTCCCCAACAGCACTTCGGTAGCGGGAAATCGCGAATTGGTTTCCAGTCCGGGCAGCAACCGTTGACTGAGGATGGCTTTCAGGCTGTTGGCCAATGACGAGCGAATAAAGGGGTGATCTTCGCGCGGATAAAATTCGAGAATGCGAGAGAACGTCTGCTGCACATCGCTACTGTGAATCGAAGCCAGCACGAGGTGACCCGTTTCGGCAGCCTGTAATGCCGCCAGCATCGTCGCTTTGTCGCGCAATTCACCGATCAGAATACAATCCGGGTCCTGTCGCACAACGGACCGCAATGCGTCTGGAAAATTCGGAACATCAATCCCGATTTCGCGCTGCGAAATTATCGATCGAAACGGGCGGAACGTATATTCCACCGGATCTTCGATCGTAATGATGTGCATGCCCCGCGTGTGATTGACGAAATCGATCATGGCGGCCAGCGTCGAGCTTTTGCCGCTGCCGGTGACGCCACTGACGAGTATCAAACCGACGTGGGTTTTGGAAATGAGCTGGCGATAGATCGGTGGCAAATTCAAGCCTTCGAAATCAAGTATTTTGCTTTGCACGCGCCTCAGCGCCGCATGCATTTCTCCACCCGACCGAAAAACGTTTACGCGAAACCGGTTGCCATCCTCGGTTCGCACTGCAAAGTCCAGTCCACCGTGTTCTTCGTATTCCGGTCGCCGTTCCTGTGGGATCAGCCCTTCCATCATCGATTCAATGAACTGCGAATCGGGAATCCGTGCTGAATCAATTTTTCGCAGGTGTCCACCAATTCGAACGTACGGTGGATAGCCGACTTTCAAATGCAAATCTGACGCATCATTTTCGCTGACAAAATGCAACAGATGGGCAATTTCCTGATCGGGGGTTTGCAATTCATGCATGGTGGCACATCGGCGGGTTGGAAGTGCGGTTCAAAATGTCGCGGCGGGCCAGGGATGAATCGGACGTCGAACGGTATCGAGACAACCAGTTGCAAACTGTGCCGATCGCTGCTCGAGCCCTTTCGCTCATGATTCGCTGAAGCAATTTAACTCTACCCGACGCCGGCCAGTATGAACACAGTTTTTCAATGGTTTTTTGATCTCGAACCTTTTGGCAACTGGTCCCGAGATCAATCGAACGAAAGCTCCGTTGGCTATTTCAATTTGTCGTCAATTGATTTTAGGCTCCGGCCCATATTGAAGACCACAATCAGCGCCTCCAAAAACAGGCGTGTCCAAAGAACCGTTAACAGGATGGCCACCAGGCTGGTCACAAATAAAAGCGCCCGCCAGGGGAAACTGGAAAATACGCTGATCGCTGTTTGTTGCCGAGACGCGGTCGACAACAACTCGTCGAGCATTCCGTTGACACCTGCGGCTGTCGTCGGCATGGTCGCCACCGTTGGCTGGGGGCTGAAAAACGAGTTGGCAACAAATTGATACCCCAGGAATAACAGCCACACTACCGCCAACAACAGCACGCACACCCAAGAAAAGCGCAAAATCCACGGGGTCAAATGCCGCTCAAATTTAAAATCCAGAACACTCAGCCAGTGAAACGGTGTGCCACCGCCAGATGATTTCTGAGCATGGTCATTCGGTGAGACGTCGTTGGCTGCCGCTTCTGGATGCGGCGATTCGTCAGCCGCGATACTCACTGCCGCGGTCGCTGGCCGCTGGGCGACAGCTGCCGACTCCATCTCGTCAATCACCGGAACCCGAAATTTTCCATCGCAGCGCGGGCACTTGATGACCCGTCCCGCCCAATCATCGGGGACCGACAAGGCTTTGCCACAATCAGGACATTGGAAGACCGGCATCGAATCGCTGCCACAGAATCTAAGGGTTGATGAGCGCCAGGCATTATTATACGCCACTGCGCGTCTTTACAGCGATTTTCAAAATCGCAAAATACACGCATTGTCGACTATCGCCGTTGCACCGTTGTACCAATGAGGGGCAGACCATGGCCAACACACGGCAGCGATCCGTCCAGCGATACGCGCGTTATCAACGGGTTTTGGAAAAAATCATAGAGTTCGATTGCCTTTCGTTAGACGAATTAAAACGCCAATGTGCCGACGAACGGCCGGCGTTTGTGACGCGGGTGCTGCGGCAATTGGAACAAGCAGGTTGGGTTTTGCGCGAAGATCAGGCGGCGGACGAAACGTATCGCTGGAATCCGCGGCGGACTTCATTTTCCGTGGCCGGCTGGCTGGATGAGAAAATCTTCGGTGCCTCGCTGCCCAACACGCCGCTCCAGGAGCGGCCTCGTGAACGGTTGCTGAACCACGGCGCCGTTTCGCTGCGGACGGCCGAACTGCTGGCGATACTCATTCGCAGCGGTCGGCCCGGCGAGTCGGCATTGCAGGCCGGTGAAAAGATCGCCGCGCGGCTGGCCGACCGGATCGATAAATTGCCCACCTGTGGTCCCCAAGAATTGAAGTCCATCAGTTCAGCAATTAACCCGGCAGCCTATTGCCAGATCATGGCCGGTATCGAATTGGGCCGTCGCGTCGCGGCTGCTGCCGACAATGCCTCAACGCCAACACGGATTACTGGCAGCGAAACAGCCCTGCAGTTTTGCCAACAACAGTTTGCTCGACTGTCCGCCGATGCGGCGCAAGAGGAATTTCACGTGGTGTGTCTCGACACCAAACACCAGGTGCTCCGTTGCCACCAAATCACGGTCGGTACGCTAAATGCCAGCCTGGTCCACCCGCGAGAAGTATTTCGCCCGGCCATTCAGGATGCTGCCGCGGCCATTATTCTCGTACACAATCATCCGTCGGGTGATCCCACCCCCAGCGAGGAAGACTTGCAAGTAACCAAAAATCTCGAACAGGCGGGCCAGACGGTCGGCATCCAAGTGCTCGACCACGTTATCCTGGGCAACAATTGCGCGATCAGTATCCGCGAACAACGCCACTAAAACGACAAGCCAGCGGCCAGGCATAGCCGACGACCGATGATCAGCCACACCGTATTCCAATTGTTTTGGATAGGCCTTATGTTTGGCGACTCCCGCAAAGGTGCCATACCGCTTGCCACGCTGAACTCCGGCAAGTTCCCATGGAATCAATAAGTCGCAGAGACTTGTTTCAAGGCGACCGACCTTTCTGGCGTTTCTGCCGCTTGCGGAACTGTCTGACCTTCATCAGATCACCGCAATTGGTGGCGCACCAGCGGCGAGTGCGGCTGCGAGTGTCGTCGTAAAAAACCCAGCGGCAGTCCGGATTATCGCTGGTCTTCAGCCGCGTTAAATCGGCGTCGACCAGGAAGCTGGCAAACGACTCGGCCACCTTGAACAGAAATCCCTCCACGCCGCCGGCCGCCGGCTCCAGCGTCAGCCGGAACGCGCGTCCCCGAGGCCGGTCGACCCGCGGCCGCACCGTCCCGGCTCCCAACCGGTCATTCAGCGCCTTGATGTCGCGTGCCGAGATGGCTTGCCCGGCCACGATGGCGTCGGCACACCGCCGCAGCACCGAACGGAATCGCCGTAACCGCTGCAGCGGTTCGCCGCGGCGTGGGGCGACCGGCGCAAGCTGCCACTGTTTTGCCAGTCCGGCCAGCCAACCCGGCTTTTCCAACCGGTCTTCGTGCCGACCTCGGCCCAGATGGTCGCGGACATCGCTGTTGACGAAATCAATCCAAAGCATGGGTGGCGTTCATGTAATGGTCATTTTGCTACTTGACTATTACACCGGAAATCGCTATCGTCAAGGGATGTAACTGTCTAAGCCGTCTTTGACTATTACAGGGGGTGCGGCAATGGCCCGCTCGGGAAAAACCGCCGCGGCTGACGACCGCCAGCTGCTGCTGCAAATGGTGGAGGAAGCCTATCAACTGCCCAATTGGAACACCACTAATTTGCGTTCTTCGCTGCGCCGCGTGGGGGCCGACATGGCCAGTTGGCGGCCGCCACACGCCAAACGTTCGATCGCCGATATCGTGGTGCATTGCGCGTACTGGAAATACTCGCTGCGGCGGCGACTGACCGGTGCCAAGCGGGGCTCGTTTCCGCTGAAAGGCAGCAATTGGTTTCGCACCGGCAAAACGCTGACCAAGGAGCGTTGGTCTGAATACGTGAATTTGTTGCAAGACGAGCATGAGCAGCTGTGTGCCGCCGTTACCGAAACCCGCCGCACACTTAGTCATGCCCGGCCCCGCGCCGATGGCCATTGGACATCGCTGCAACGCGTGTTCTGGCTGGCCATTCACGACGGCTACCACACCGGGCAGATAAACCTGCTCAAAGCCATGTATCGCCGAGCGCGCGGAAAGAAATAACGCCGTGACTTGTTTTGGGGCGCGGACAGCCGCAGTCGACCCGGGAACGCATCACTTTATTTTGTCAAATCGGAGCAGACCCATGAATCAGATCATTGTCCGTTCTGTGGAAAGCCAATTGCTAGAGCGGCGCGACGCGTTGCGCACGGCCCTTTCGCAAACCAATCAGCCAGCTGACTTGCAGCGGCTGCTGGTGCAGGTCGATCAGGCCCTCACGCGGTTGGACAGCGAAGAATTTGACCGCTGCGCGTTTTGTGGCGGGCGCATGGAAGCAGAAGAAATGCTCGAAAACCCGATGCGGCGCTATTGCTTGTGCGATTTAACTGTGGCCGAGCGAGTGGCGTTGCAGCGCGATCTGGACTTGGCCTGGCAAGTGCAGGCATCGCTATTGCCTACGCAGAATTTATCGTTCGCCAATTGGCAAACGCATTTTCGATATGTTCCGGCCGGACCGGTCAGCGGTGACTATTGCGATTTGTTGAGTCACGAGGCGGATGGAGGTTGGCTCTATTTCCTGGTGGGTGACGTTTCCGGCAAAGGCGTAGCCGCTGCCTATTGGATGGCCCACTTAAGCGCGCTGGTGCGCAGTACACTTGATCGGCCGGTGACAGTCGCCGATCTGGTGGCTACCGTCAACCGGCATTTGACCGGCCGCCAATCCAATTCACACTTTGTCACTTTGGCGGCTGGCCGAGCCCACCGATCCGGCCGGGTCGAAATCAGCAGTGCCGGACATTGCCGTCCACTTGTGATCCGCGGCGACGGTCACCAATTCCTCGATTCCACCGGGATTCCCGTCGGTATCGCCGATGCGGCTGAATTCCAAACCACCGAGCTGCACCTGTCATCCGGTGAATCGCTCCTCTTATATAGCGACGGAATCACGGAAACCTGCAATTCGGCCGGCGATTTGTACGGCGAACAAATGCTGGACCGTGTGGTAACCCATCATCATGCGGCAACACCCACTGCGATGGCGGTGGCCTGCCTGGGTGACCTGGCACACTTTCGCGGTCCCGTTCCAAGCGCCGACGATATCACATTGTTGATATTGAAAAAGAATGACGAGTGAATTTGCGATCGCGTGGATGAATAAATTCAAAGTGTTATCGTGAGTTCACATTGGAATCCATCACTGAGTGGGACCAATTCCAGAATTGGCCAGCCGCGGTCGGCCGCGATTTCCCGCCGCTGCTGATCAGCCTCCGGATCGCCATTGATATAACATTGGGAATTGAGCTGACCATGGCCCTCGGCGGATACGACATAATGGATATGTCGCATATTGTTGTAGCCCGGGTAGCTTGCCGGCTGGATCGTATTGATGGTGAATTTGCCCCGCTCGTCACTCTGCAGGTAGGCGAACAAACGAGGATTATTGGTACCGTCGCCGGCTCGATGGCGTTCGGGCGCATAAAGCCCGGCGTGATCGGTATGGAACAAATAAATGGTTGCGCCACTGATAGGCTGGCCTGTTTCGCGATCGATCACTTGGCCGCGAATCGTCAAGCGCTCGCCTGGTTCGTCAGGTGCGACCATGGTCACTGATGTTTGGTTGCCATATTGCTTCAACAAACGGTGCAATTGGCGGCGCGTTTC
>JBFILF010000032.1:0-20841 GCA_041599835.1 Pirellulaceae bacterium | reverse complement strand
CGGAATCGCGATTGCCAGACCGATCAGCGTGGTGACCAGCGCCGTGGAAATGCCTTCGGCGAGAATATTTGGATCGGGTGAACCGCCAGCAATGGCGATGTAGCTGAACGAGTCGATCATGCCGTGCACCGTGCCAAACAGGCCAATCATGGGTGAGATCGTGCCGATCAGAGCCAGGTAACTGAGGCGGTGATCCAGCTTCATACTCTCTTCTTCACCGACTTCCTGCATGCCTTCGACAGCTTGCACGTAACCCGAAGTCAGCTTGGCCAGGCCGGTCGACAGCACATTGCCCAGAAACGATTCATCCGCTTTGGCCATTTCATAGGCTTCCTGATATTTCTTTTCGTCCAGGTTGGCTTCGAATCCCTCGATCAAATGATCCGGGCACACCGTGTCCCTCCGCGCGGACAGCAGGTTCATCACAAACAGGGCCACAAGCGTGAACGACAGAATCAGAAACACGATGATGTACAGTGGACCAAGGGATTCAAACAACCAGGTCAAAGCGTTTTTGCGCGGTTTCTGTTCGTCACCACTGGTGTTGTCCTGGGCGGTGGCGGGTTGGTTATCCTGTTGCGCGACCGCGGTGGACGTCCATCCGTTGGCGGTGACCAGCATTACACCCAAGATCAGGGCCGCGAGCCAATGGCCATTTCGGCTTGCTGCTGTTTGACGATATGACCTGAAAAACATGTCTTGCTCCGCTGCTAATTCGATGGCCTGTCGCACGGCCGTTACGGCGACTGGCCCATTCAATTCTGTTCCGGATGTGATAGGCGTGTGATTTTAGTCCGCGGCCAACGGCGACGTAAAGCGTAGGCCAGTGGACGGGCCCGACGGTGCCGTCGCTAACCCACTTTCGAAGCCCAATAAGTATTGCGATAACGGTTTTTGATTTTTTGCCGAGCCTCGCCGGCCATATCGGTACGGTTTAATTGGCTCCATAACTCCTGCAATTCGTACAGTGCCTCGGCGTGGGCCTCCGATTCGGTAAAGAACAGCAGGTCGGTGTGCAGGTAGGCGTGCAGCGCCCGCTTGATTTCATTCTTTTGTTTGTAACAGGCGCCCAGCGCGTTGTAAGCATAGGCGAATACCGCCTGATTATCCGAGCTTTCCTTGTCGATAATCTGTTCGGCGATTTTGATTCCTTCATCGTGCTGCCCCGACAAACCCAAGGCTTGGGCGCGGAGGCAGCGGGCAATCAGTTTGGTTTGCAACGCATAATCTTCGGCGCGATCCGCCGATTCAATTTGCTGAAAAGCGGCGATTGCCTCGTCATAATTGCCCTGCCGCAACGTTGCGCGGCCCCGGTTGAGCAGGGCCTGAAACGACAGCTCGGGCCAGGGCGATTGGGCCACCATCTCAAACTGCTGCGACGCCTCGTCAAACTTGCCGGCAGCCAGGGTCAGATTGCCCAACATGTCCACCGCCGGGATGTAGTGAAAACTTTCCGCGTTGTCGCGGATGAACTGGCTGACCAAGCTGATCGCCTGGTTGGTCGATATCTCGCCACCCGCCAGCGCCGTGCGAGCCGACGCCATCGCCCGGTAAAAGTCTATCTCCTGCTGGATAATCTCCCGCGCGGGCGCTTGGCCAATGCGATCCAGTTCGTCCAGGCATACGTTGAGTCGGCCATCCACATATCCAGTCTTTGCCCGGGTCAGTTCGTTGGGTTCGTCATCGAATTTGATGCGGCGAATATTCCACGGGTCAACTTCCATTTCCGCATCACTGGTGGCCACGGTAATTGCGTTTGGCTGCACATTCTTGATCGCGCCGCGAACCGGCCGGCCGGAAACCAGCGTGATGCTGTCGTTTTGCGCACCAGCCCGATCGGCGTTCACGGACATCAACAAAACCAACAGGGCAAATCCGGCGACCCGGATGGTTTGGGAGGCCGCACGGTCTGTGAATTGATTTGACATGTTCAACCTTGAAAAGCTGCCTAGGGGTTTGGGTCGTGCCAGGTTACTTCAATTGGGTTTGTATGCGACTGATTAGCGCTTCGATTTTGGGCTGCCAGACGGGGCCGCCCATGTCAGCGACGTTGGTTTTAAATTTGTTAAGCTCGGCCAAGGCCGCTTGTTGCATTTTGGGGTCGTCACGCAATTTTCCGTACTCGAATTTCGACAGTGCCAGGTTGTACACCGCTTGGGCGAACAGTTCTGGTTTATCGGCGCGGCGCGCGGCTTTGGCCAACCGCGTCCAGCCCCAAATCACGTTGACCGGCCGGCCGCTGACCGCCTGGCGTTTTTCTCCACCGGTGATGGACTTGGCCAACGGATCGCTGATGTTTTTGGTGATGCCCCATTGCTGGTACGTCTGCGCGGCATCCACCTGAATGTCGACGTACCGCTGGTTTTGGGGCTCGGACAGCAGGTCGCCAAATTGCTCGATCGCTTGTTCGAACAGTCCTTTGCCACGCAACGAGACCGCCCGGCCGCGCTGCACCGCCAGTTTGACCCTGGCATCGTCGATCTGCTGGCCGAGCAGTTCGTCAAACACCTCGACCGCGTTGCCGAAGAATCGTGCGGCTTTCTGATCCAGTCCGGATTCCTTTAGTCGCGTTCCGATGTCCGCCATCATCGTCGCCGTCAGCAGCAGCAGTTGCTGGTCGGACGAACTCGATTTGAGCGAGTTGAGAAACACCTCCAGACCATCGGCAAACGCCTGTTTCTGTTCGCCGGAGGACAGCGATTGGAATTGATCGCTCAGTTCCCGCGACAGCGCCAGGTAGATGCCAGCCAGTTGTTTCTTTCCCTGCGGCGAATGACCGATTTCGTTTTCCAGCGCGGAGATCACACCTTGAGATTTTTCCACCCATTTCATCGTGTCCTGGCCATCCCGCAACTTGGCCAGGTAAGCGCGAATGGCCGTTTTATAGGTGTCGTTTCGAAAGTCACCCTGTTGCGTGACCGCATGTTTTTGTTTGACCAGGTCCAGCGGTGCGATCGCGGCCTCTTCCAGTCGGTTGATCGCCGCATCATTCTCGCCGGCATCGATGTACAGTTCGGTCAGCGACAGCGCGGCCCGCGCCTCGTAAGTATTCAGCTGATCGCGTTTGAGCAGCGCGACGCCGTGTTCCAGCAACTCGCGAGCCCGTGCGCGAAGCGCCTGCAGTTGGCTGTCACTCATCCGATCCGTAGATTTTTTGTCTTCGCGAACGTAGAGCTGCCAGAATCGATTGCCGACCTCCAACACCACTTTAGAGCGGGTGGGCGAGCTTTCCGGAATCCGCTGCAGGTAACGGTCAGCTGCCAGCGGATCATTATCGGACAGGGACACCAATGTCATGAGCAAACCCGCCGTTTCAGACTGGGGAGTGCCCGGCCATTTATCCAGCACAAACTCGCAGTGTTGTTTGAGTTGACTGATCTCAAACTCCTGGTCCGGGCCGTCATTCGTTCGCGACATCTGCCAATACGATTTGCAGGCCAGTCCGGCCGCTTGCCGCGTGCCCGAGTTGTTCGGGTAACGACTCATCAGGAATTCGGCAATGATGGTCGTTTCAAAAAATCGCTCCATTTGGAAATAGCTGGTGGCCTGCAGGTAGCGCAGATTCGTAATGTCATCGACTGCCGTTTTTTCGTCGATCATGGAAAAGGCTAAATCCAGAAATTCCAGCGCGGCCCGAGATCGCGCTTCGATCTGCTCCTCCAATTCGCTGACTTCGGCTTCGATGGCTGGCTTATCCGCGTCGGCCGCGGTCGCCAGACGCGCCCGCAGTTGATCGAGGTTCTCCGTCATCTCGGCGACTTCCAGCTGAATATCCTTGCCGCGACCGCGGGCTTCGGTCAGGGTTGCCGGCGGACCTGTTTCCGCGTCGGGGTCATTGCGGACACTGTTGCCCCAGGCCGCTAACGTCGCCAGCGCCTCCTGGCGATGCGATCCCGGAATTCGTACTACGCTTCGCATCAAGTTGGTGGCTTCCTTGTCCAGCAATCCCAATTGCCGACGATCATCGGCGGATTGCGGGCCGTCGCTGCGAATTTTCTCGGCCTTGGCCTTGCAGGCTTTGGCAAAGGCCATTTGCAAACGAATGCCGTGGGGCGTGCGGCGAAAATCCGGCGGCAGCGAATACACGACGGTCTGCAAATAAACAAACACTTCCTCAACCGGATAAGGGTCCATCTGGGCCCAACAATCCAACGCCACCAAAGCCGCCGTGCGTTTTTTCAGGGCCTGGGCGCTGCCCCGCGGCAATGAGAACACTTCCACCAAATAGCCCAGCGCTTTTTCGGGTTCACCCAGCTTTAAATAGCATCGGCCCGCGTTGATGGCGCCGTCGATACCGGCCGTCCGCGTGCGGTACTTGCCGTACAATTCGATGTTCTCGGCGGCGGCTTCTTGCAACAGCCGCTGGTAATCCGGGTGCTCCGGTCCGTACGAATCCGCGACCTGTTCCTTGATCCGCGGCGATTGAAAACGGACCTTGACGTATTGGTTCTCCAGCGACTTCAGTTTTTGTGCCGACCGGCGATCCTCCGGATCGATTTGAAACGACTCGATTTCATCTCGCAGTCGCGTGCGAATCGACTCGTACGCGTCGCCGGCTTTGCTCAAATATTCGCGGGCACCGGTTTGCAAGCTCGTCTTCTCGTCGACCGTCAGGCGGTCGGACTGGGCACGATCCAGCATTCGCCGGGCGCGGGCCAGCGCCAACCGCGCTTGCTGGTCCTGTGCCTCGGCCAGTTGGATCGACGGCGGGTTGGTAGCGATAAACTCGTTGAGGATCTTTTCAGTGTGATCCAATTGTTCGGTAATTTTTTGCGGGTCGCGAATTTGCACGACAGCGTCCAACAGCACGGCGACTTTGGACAAGGGAATTTTCTGTCGAAATTCTTCGTCGGCTAGCGAGCTGGTCTGCATTTCATCCAGGTAATCGAGCGCGGTGTCATACAATCCGGCCTCGCGCAACGCTTCCAGAAACTGCTCGCACGGTTCTTCGGCATGAAGTCGGTCCAGATACGGATTCGCCGAAGCCGCCCAGGCAACCAGTCCCAAAAACAACCCAATCCCGCGACGCATCATCGTGACTCGCATGCTGCCAATGCTTTCCAAATCGGGGGCCAAATTGATTCCACAATTTCGCATGTCGAAGAGTTTACCGCCAATACGACAGGCTGCGACTGATTTCAGAACTCACCGCGTAAAGAGACAAGATAGCCGTGGAAGCGGTTGCAGAGGCGGGGTGGAGTTGGCCGTCAACCCGCAGTCCATCTCTCAAATAAAAGTTAACCGGAACCAGACGGCAAAGCAACCAGCGCGGAGAAGGCGATTTCGTGATGTTTTTTACTTGCGATAAAATTCCGGCTTCGCCTGGACTATCGCGATATAATCAGGAAGAGCGTGTCGCAGCACTGGTATCGGATCATCCGGTTATGAAGTTCACACTGAATTCGGATCGCCCCCGGCCGAGACGGGGAGGTGTCACCCGAAATCACTTTGCGCTGAACGCCGCCGGTGGACGGCTGGTGTTTCTGGTATTTCTTTTGATCATGGTGATTTGGGCCATGTTTGTGGCCAGCAAGCCAGAAAGCTGGTACTGGCTGGTGGGTGAATCGCCGCAGGAGACGGTCAAAACGACAGCGGGTCCGGAGGCGACCGCGGAACCGGGCGGCCAGCCGTCGTCCGATATAGCACCCCCCGCCAAAACGCCCTTGTTTGACTCGATTGCCTCCAAGTCTCAATCAAGCCAAATCGACGACCATCAATTCGACATTCGTGCCCGGCGCGGTCAAACGGCGGCGGAACTGGCCCACCGGCTGAGGCTGGATTTCTGGAAAGAAACGATCGATCTGCTCGAGCCGCGGGAACAGTTGTTGCTGTTAACGCTGGTGCAACATGGCGCCGAACAAAAACCGCTGGAGGCTGGACAAACGGCGGCCGTCAATTCTCTGTTGGTTCGCGTTGCCAATCGACGCCAGGCCTACCATGTGACACTGCTGGAACAGTTCGCCACGAGATCGCGACCCGATCAAACGGCGCCTCCGCCGAGCGACGCCCCAGCCGTGGATGAGAGCGCCAGTTTGGCGCTGGTGGAAATCACCCGCGTGTGGGATGAAGAAATCAAACCGGCGCTGCAAGCCGTGGTCGATGACGACGTGAACCAGGATCGCATCACCACCGCCGTCAAGCAGTTTCCCACATTGCTGCAGGACGCGGCCACACAACTGGTCCGCGACCACACCCAAGTTGGTCGCCGCGCCGAAGCGTACGCCTGGTTTGCGGCCTGGCGGTCGGTGTTTGACGCCCCGTTGCACTCTGATGAGCAATTTGCGGTTTCGATTACCAGTCTGCTGGCCCAGCCGGCGGCCTATCGTGGCCAGACCGTAACCGTCCGCGGCGAGGCGCTGCGGATTGACCGTGTCTCGGCGGCGCGAAATCCGCTGGGCATCGGCCAATATTTTGTGGTGTGGATTAAACCCGACCACGCGTCGACGCTGCCTTTCTGCCTGTACACGTTAATGCTGCCTGAGTCGTTGGAAACCGATGACACGTCGAGCCTGCAAGCCATCAACGTCCCGATCCAGGTGAATGCTCGTTTTTTCAAAGTCCGCTTGTTCGATGCTGGCGAACCGGCCCAGGCCCCGCTTTTGATGTCTTCGACCTTTGAAATCGTCGACTCTGTAGACCTGGCGACGCAGCGGTCACGAAATTTGCCCGGGTCCACGGCTAACCTGTTGATGATTTTGTTGATCGTCGTGTTGACCACGTCGATCGCTTGGCGTGTCTATCGTTCCTCCACAGTCCATCGTCGGCGGATCTCGTCAAGTGACAAACAGCTGGAGGGAAATCTCGAGGCGCTGAAGCAAGATGAGCGCGTTCAGACGGTTGCCGAAAAACTCGACCGAATGGCATCATCCGATCGAACTACGGGCAAGGAGTAAAGCCGGACCGATGAGTGGATCTTCAAGCGGTCGTGGCCCGGTCGTAGTTTGGATCATCATGTTTTTGGGCTGTTGTGTTTCGTCCGGCCAAGCTCAAAACGTCCACTTCCGATCACTTACTCTGGATGTCACCGAAGAAGCATGGATGGAACTTGCCAATCGCCGGCAATGGCAGCCGGACGACCTCACCGCATTGCGGATCATCAACCGGCTGACCAATACCAGCGACGCAGTTTTGGAAGCGCACGCGTCTCAGGTGAAAAGTTCCAATTTCGAAATTGCCCAGGATCCGACCCGGTTTGCCGGAACTGTCAGTCGGCTGCAGGGCAGGGCAACCCAATATGACCCCGTACCATTGCCCCTGGAGTTGGTCAATCAATTCAATTTCGAATCGTATTACCTGGTCGAAGTTGCAATGGACGATTCGAGTCAAACTGCAGTTGTCGCCGTGCCGACCATTCCAAAATCGTGGGAGCGTCTTGATCGGTTGTCGGAACCAATCACCTGCCTGGCCTGTTTCCTGATGACCGGTATCAAAGACGGTCAACCGCGTGGCGTGTGGGCGGCGCCTCGAGTGCGGTGGATGCCCGAATCCGAACACCCGGCCGCGGGCGTCGGTCGCGACCAGGTGCTGCTGGCCCGACATGGTTTGGATCTGGGGCTGCTGGATTCGGCCCGGCACAATTCGGCGCGGGCCTTTTTGCGCGAAGAACAAAACCTGTTTGTCGAATTCATGCAAGCCGTGACCAACATTGATGATGCGGTGGCAGCGGGCCGAACGTCGTTGCCCGCCGTTGCCCCCCCATGGGATCTGGTCCAGTCGATTCGAGAGCCCGCTTCCATGGCGGGCACGCTGGTCCCAGTGGCCGGCACGGTGCGGCGCATCACTCCGGTCAAGATTCAATCGGCCGAAATTCGAGAACGTCTGGGCTTGGAGCAATATTATCAATTGGACGTTTTTTTATCTCTCGGCAATCGTCGACTGCGGTTTGTCGACGAAGACGATCGCGAGGTGGTGATTCAGGGCAGGTATGGCGTCACGGTGATATTGAGCCAGCTGCCCGCAGCGCTACGCGAAACCGTTCGTCAGATTCCGCAGATCGAGTTGCCATGTTTTTATCTCAAGCAGTGGCGTCACGTCACACCGGCATCGCAAGAAGTTTCGGAGGATATCCGTAAACCTAATCCCATCCTGGTGGGACTACCAAGCCAATTGAAAGTGTTGCAGGGGACCGCCCGCGTCAGCATCAACTCGTTTGCTACGGCGTTTTTCGCCTGTTTCCTGCTCGTGCTGGCGGGGTTGGTTTGGTGGAATGTTTCCCGCGGGCGTCGGCGAAGCGAAACATCTCAAACCGACGAAGCGGATGCCATTCGTGGGTTGCGAGACTTGGCCGATTGAGGCATGCCCGCCTGGCTTTGGCGGCCTCTACCCTTGACGCTGGAGCAAATGGCGGCATATTCGAATGGCAAAACCACCACCTGTTACGCGTCGTGTGCACCTCCTGGCGCGGAAACCTTCTGATTCGGAGAACGATCGATGAAACGCGCAAAAATCACGGTAATCGGAGCTGGCCATGTGGGAGCAACAACGGCGCACTGGTGCGCTTCAATGGAACTGGGCGACATCGTGTTGCTCGACATCCCGCAAGCGGGTGACATGCCCGCCGGAAAAGCGCTGGATTTGATGCAATCATCGCCCATCATGGGGTTTGACGCCAATATTACCGGCACCAGCGATTATGGCGACGCAGCCGACAGCGACGTCGTCGTGGTCACTGCCGGCATTCCGCGAAAACCCGGAATGAGTCGCGATGATCTGCTCAGCACCAATGCCAAAATCATCACCGACGTTTCCGAACAAATCAAAGCCACCAGCCCCAATGCTGTGGTGATCGTGGTCACCAACCCCTTGGATGCAATGGTGCAGCAGTGCCAGAAAGTCACCGGGTTTCCGCATCATCGCGTGTTGGGCCAGGCGGGCGTTTTGGATACGGCGCGCTACCGAACATTCCTTGCGATGGAACTGGGGGTCAGTGTCGAAGACGTTTCAGCGCTGCTGATGGGTGGCCACGGCGACACGATGGTGCCGATGCCCAGCTGCACGTCAGTGGGTGGGATTCCGGTCGAGCGGCTGATGGCGCGCCAGCGACTGGATGAAATCGTCGAGCGCACGCGAAAGGGCGGTGCGGAAATCGTCGGCTTGTTGAAAACCGGCAGTGCCTACTATGCACCGGCCGCCGCCTGCGCCCAGATGGTCGAAGCGATCGTCAAAGACAAAAAACGCTTGATCCCATGTTGTGCCTATTGCAATGAGGAATACGGCGTCGGTGGTTACTACGTGGGCGTCCCGGTCGTACTGGGCGCTGCCGGCGTCGAGCGGATCGTGGAACTGGAATTGGATGACCAGGAAACCGCCGATTTCCAGAACAGCGTGAACGCCGTCAAGCAACTGGTTTCCAAGACCAACGAATTAATCGGCGAGACCGTTGGCTGATTCGAGTGAGGCTGACGACAGTCGAGCCGGGTCATCGACCACCAACTGGAACGGGCGGTGCACCGACGGATCGGCGGCGGTCGCGGGCGGTGGTTCGTCCGCCCAATCGATGCCGATCTCGCGCAGGTTGGCGCGCACTTGCCACAGATCCCAAACGATCACGTTTTGTTGTTCGCTGATGGCAATGTAACGGCCGTTGCTGCTGAAACAGACGCCACCCATCGTGACCGGAAACGGTGATTCTAATTCCACGTGGGTTTCGTGGTTCGTCAGATCAATGATTTGTGGCCGAAACCGCGACAGGGCGCACAGCAACAGTTGGCCGTCGGGCGAAACGCGCATTTGGCCGGGCCAGCCATCGGGAACTTTCCGGGGCCAACGGTGCGCGACGCGTCGCGAGTCGAAGTCGACCATCCAACGGTTGTCGCCGGATTGAACCAAGATATGTTTTCCGTCGGGATGGGCGGTAATCGTGCAAGTGGATATTTGGGGCAAAATGGTATCAATCAAACTTCCGTCGCGCGTGTCCCACATGCGAATTCCCTGACCCTGCCAGGTATTGGTGAATACGTATTGGCCGCATGTGCTGAGTGTGGGACCGATCATTCGCGGGTGGTGGCCGGTTTGAACGACCTGTTGCGTGTCGAGGTCGATAATCTGGACCAGATATTTGCCGTGTGGATGTACGGCGATGAGCCCATGCACTTCATCGACGTCGAAATGGCCGGTTCGCTGCTCGATGATCGTGTCGACTAACCGCAGGCGAATCGACAGCATTGTTGCATCGGCATCGCTCCAATCCAGCGACCATTGTTGCAATCCCCGCGTCCCACTCGAGTACAAGGTGCGGCCGTCGCTGGAAAATTCAACCTGCGTCAAACGGCCCAGCGGATAGGTGCGGGTTTGTCCGGTCTGAAAATTCCACACGGTTAACCCTAACCCGGTGGGGTAAAACAGCAATTCCGGAAACTCCGGGTGAAAAACACTGCCGTGCCGTGTTGAAGTTTTGGCGCCCAAGTCGAGAGCGTACATCGGCCGATACCGGGGCAATTCCCATATCCCAAATTTGCGATTTCTGCCAGTAAAGGGGATTCGCAAGTCGCTGGAGTCAAACGTTTCGGCCGCTACGTTCAGTCCTTCGATCCTCAATACCTGAGTGCCGCGGCTCAATTCAAACATGCGTGTGGAACCGTCCCAGCCGGAAGTCAACAACAAATCGCCCTGGTGGCGGAGGGCTACTTGGCGGATCAGCGCGTTGTGGCCGCTCAATTCCATGTCGGGTTCGCCATCGGCCGTTGAAAACGCATTCCACACGTAAGTACGATTGTCCTGGCAAGCGATAGCGATCTGGTCACGGTCGTCGTTCCAGTCAAACGCGGCCACGCGATGTGGTGCGGCAAGCTTGTGTATGATCGTTTCATCGTCGAGTTGCCAAAGCGAGATGTCGTTGTGGCCCGTGGTCAACACCGGCGTATTCAGGCGAGCGGTCGACGCCACCATGCGGGTCAGCGACTGATTGAATTTCCAGCGAAACGGTTGCCGGCCCTCGAATCGAATCGTGCGATCCAGTGATCCGTCCTGAATTGAATAAAACTCCAGCGCGCCGGTGGTGCGACTCACCGACCACCACTTGCTGTCCGGAGTAAATTCCGTATGACCGCTGATGTCGTGGTCGATGACCAACCGGCATTCGGCCGATCGGATGTCCCACAGACACACTTTCGGCGCGTGTTCTTGCTGAGAGTGGTGGTACTTGGCCGACAGGAATTGGCCATCAGGACTGAATTTGACCAACCAGGCCAATTCGCCAGGGCTGGGCAGCAAGGCGATCAACTGGTCGTCATCGGCGCTGCGGACCGCGATGTTGCCCTGATTGTCGGCCTGCGCGTATCGCTCGAGGTTTGCCGAAAAGGCGATATTGGTGGTCCATTTTCCGTCCACATCCCAGGACTTGATTTCGTTCAAATCCAGCAGCGCCATGGATGCGGTGGCCTCATTTCGCAAGTTTTTTAGATCGCGCTGATAAATCGGCGGGGCCAGCCCCAGGGTGGGCAACAGTTTGGCAGCCTCGCCCAGCGAATACATGCTTTGAAAATTCTGACCCTGCCGACCGCTCCATCGCAACGCTTTGCCGCCCTCCACGTGCGCGCGGTACAGGTGAGCTCGGTTGCGTCGATCCAGCTGTTCCAGCTGGTTAGCATATTTGGCGGTTTCGTAAGCAAATTGTCCCAGCAGCACCGCCCCGATCAGCAGCAACAGCGCGATGCAGGCGGATAACCCGGCACTGATCGGGTTGCGGCGGCACAATCGCCAAACGCGCTCCGCCGCCGAGACCCGCCGCGCCGCGATGGGACGATCGTTGATGAACCGCCGCAAATCGTTGGCCATTTCCCGCGCCGTCTGGTAGCGGCGGCCGGGTTGGCGATCGATGGCTTTAAGAATGATCGTCTCCAAATCGCGCGGCGTCTGCGGTCGAATCTTGCGTGGGGGCACCGGACTTTGGTCGGTGATTTGTTTCACCAGCTGGGCTCGTTCGCTGCGGTCAAACGCATAGCGCAGCGTGCACAACTCGTACAGGGTCAATCCCAGGCTGTAGATGTCGCTCCGCGCGTCGGCCGGACCCTTGAACCGTTCGGGGGCCATGTACCGGAGCGTGCCGACGATATCACCGGTGTGGGTTAAATCGTCACCTTCTTCCTTGGCCAACCCAAAATCGGAGATCCACACGACGCCTTCAACGTCCAAGATCAAGTTGGACGGCTTGATATCGCGGTGCACCACGCCATGCCCGTGCGCGTATTGCAATGCGTCGGCGACCTGCAGGCCGACGCGGGCGATTCGTTTGAAGTACGTTTCATTCCCGTTGCCGACCGAGGTCAACTGCGTCGACGTCTTGTCTGCAACCCCTGTCGACTGCGCGCCAACCATGGATGCGCCAGCCGCGGCATGGCCAGGCGCGCTGACCTCCACCAAATTATTCATTTCCGGCTGAGTATCGCTGCGGGGCGGAATGACCGTCACATCAACCGCCTGGTCGTCGTCATCGGCATCGCCGGCCGGTTCGCCCGTGAGCGCACCGGTTAACATGGTGCGAGCGACGCTGTGACCTAATTGGGTTTGGACTTGTGTTTGTCCGCGATGCGCGATGGTGTTTTGTTTGTCGATCGTTTCCAGCGTTCGCAGTTCATCAATCACCACGTCCAGATTTTGGCCATGGATAAATTGCATGGCGTAGTAATGCGCGTCGTCGGTTCGACCGATCTCAAACACCGGCACAATGTTGGTGTGATGCAGTTGACCGGCGGCGCGGGCCTCGCGATGAAACCGCTGGATATTCGCGGGCCGGTCGGAGACGGCGGCCGGCAACACTTTGAGCGCCACGCGGCGCCGCATGGTTTTGTGGCGGGCTTCGTAAACGATGCCCATGCCGCCGCGGCCAATCTCCCGAACGATCTCGTAGTCGCCCAACTGGTCGGCCGGTTTTAATTGGTTGCCCAGGCTGCCCGAGGTAACGGAGGCTTCCTCGCCGCTCTGCCAATCTTCCAACGCGGCCAGCGTGGGAAACAAATCGCGAATTTCTTCTTCGAGCTCGGGATACCGCTGCACATACTCATTGATCGATGGGTGTTCCCCTTGTCGCAGTCGGGCGACGAAGGAATCGACGATCTCGTCAATCGAGCGGTTCGAAGCGTTATGGTCAGGTCCAACCGGTTTCATGCGTCCATTTCGATGGGTACTAGGTTGCATCAGTCATGGTGGCTCTGCATTTGTGATTTGAGCCGCTTCAGTGCGCGAATGTAGCGATTGCTGGCGGCCGACGGGCTGATGTTTAATAGCTTGGCCGTTTCCGAATTGCTGAGTTGTTCGAAATGCCGCAGCGCCACGATTTCGCGATCGATTTCGTCCATTTCATTGAGTGCTTGTTCCAACTTGAGCTTGGATTCCGAACGCATGGCCGCCTGGCTGGGACTCGTCAATCCACCCAGCAGCTGGGCGGCCAGCACGGCGGATGTGGCTTGGGGCAAGGGACTGCGGAAAATTGAGACTTCACGGCCTGCGTCGCGGGCCTGCACGCCCAAATGATGCCGGTGCAATTGCGCCAGTTTCTGAAGCGTCAAAAAACGCAACCACAAGAAAAACGGCATGTCGTCGGTCGCCCGGTAGTCATCGGTCCGCTGGGCCGCTTCGACGAACGCGTCCTGAACCACGTCTGCCGCGTCGACTCGCTGTCGCAGGCGGCGATCCATGCGAAAGTTGACCACCTGGACCAACCGTTCCTGGTATTGCGACATTAGCTCGCCCAGCGCCTGCGGGTCGCCCGCCACCGCTTGTGTTACCAACCGTTCCGTGTGGTCGCTGTGTTTTTGCGAATGCACGTTTGTCTTGCCCCTTTGGGAAACCGGGCACGCGTCCCTATAAGAATAACAACTGGCGGGCGACAGCAAAAATTTCAGCAATTCCTAAATAATTAATGCCAACGGGCGGCTTGATTGCAGCTGACGTGACTGTCGTTTTTGAGTTCACGCGAGCCCTGGCGAGTCATCCGCCAAACGGCGAGTTCCGCCTGGGAATCGGACGCTGGCCCGTACCAGTCGTGATTCCTTGGTGTACCAGCCTTATGATTTCTCCCCACTTCCATTGGACCATTTCGCGGACTTGCCCAAAATTCCGGTGGACGGTGGGATGGAGTTGGCAGTTTCAATCGCAGCCAGGCAAACCGTTCTCAAGGGTGACGAATTATGAACTTGACGATTCTCCAGCGATGGCTGGTGTTGGCGTATGGCGTGGTTTGTTATTTGATTTTCGTTGGAGTGTTTTTGTATGCCATCGGATTCATCGGCAATTTCCTGGTGCCAACGACGCTGGACGCGCCGGCCTCCGGTCCATTGGGGACTGCGGCTCTGATTAACCTGGGTTTGTTGGGCATTTTCGCCGTCCAGCACAGCGGCATGGCGCGTCCCGGATTCAAGCGCTGGTTGACGCGGTTAATTCCCCAGCCGCTGGAGCGCAGCACGTATGTGTTGTTTTCAAACGCGGCGCTGATTCTGATCTTTGCCTTTTGGCAGCCGATGGGTCTGCCGATTTGGACGATCGAGGCCGCCTGGGGTCAGGGGCTGATGTACACGATTTTTGGCTTGGGATGGGTCACGGTGTTTGTGTCCACTTGCTTGATTGACCATTTCGATCTGTTTGGATTGCGGCAGACGTGGCTGTACTTCCGCGGCAGACCGTACACGCCGCCGACGTTTGCCTGCCCCGGCCCCTATCGTGTGGTTAGGCATCCGCTGTATGTCGGATGGCTGATGACGTTTTGGGCGACGCCGACGATGACGGTGGCTCACTTGATCTTTGCGATCGCCTGCACCGGTTACATCCTGATTGCCATTCAGCTGGAGGAGCGCGATCTGGTCGACTATCACGGCAACGCGTACCGGGACTACCAGTTGCGGGTGCCGATGTTGATTCCGCGAATTCGACGGCGTCCGCTGCGGTCACCCAAGCTAGACATGTAATTCGCGACGGCCCACCACGACCGCCCGGTCTTGGATGGCCGGGCTTTTTTTGTGCCGGTATCGAGCGCGGAGGGCGTCAATCGCCGGACGCGTCCACAGCATCGCACAACAGTTGTTGCTTGCGGCGTAGATCGGGAATGATCTCGGCGGGCAGAAATTGGGCCAATTGCCAATCGTCGGCCAACGGCGCAACCTGTTTGATCAGCGAACTGGAGACGTGGGCAAATTCGGCGTCGGCCATCAAAAATACGGTTTCCAGATCCTCGGCCAGTTGACGATTAGCCATCGTCATGGTGAATTCCGCAGCGATGTCGGTCAGCGGCCGCACGCCGCGCACCATAATTCGGGCTTCGCACTTTCTGACAAAATCGACGGCCAGTCCATCAAAGGACTCAACGTCCACATTTTCCATTGACCGGGTGACCCGCGTCACCAGTTCCAGCCGTTCATCCAGATTGAACAGCGGTTTCTTTTCGATGTTGTTGCCGATCCCCACGATCAGCCGGTCGAACAGGCGGCTGCTCCGTTCGATCACATTGAGATGCCCCAGCGTGATTGGATCAAACGACCCCGTGTACACTGCTTTTCGCATGATCTTTCTCGCTGTGGTGTGCGGACTGACCGTCTGTCACTTTCAAGTACAACCCACTGACAATAGCCTGTCAATCGAACCAATCAACCGATCGATGTCATTTTCGTCATTGTAGGCGTGAACGGCCGCGCGAAGCCGTTGGTTTCGGCAACTCAACACCACACCGTCATTCATCAGGTGATCGCGGACCAGGTCGGC
Source organism: Pirellulaceae bacterium (assembly GCA_041599835.1). Taxonomy (GTDB): domain Bacteria; phylum Planctomycetota; class Planctomycetia; order Pirellulales; family Pirellulaceae; genus CAJQPP01. The sequence continues at coordinate 5,151 of JBFILF010000032.1, read as the reverse complement.
GTCCTGTCCGGGGACTTGAAACGACACGATGCCCGAGCGGTTTTCGCGCTGGGCAGCCCGCTCGACGATGCAACCGCGTTGGCGCAGCCGCTCCGCCAGCCGATCAGCACACTCGAGAACGCGATCAGCGATGGGGCTTCGATCATACGCCAGTCCAAATCGCTCGAGCACCTGTAAACTGGCCAGCAACCCGATGGATCCCGGTGTATTGGACGTGCCGCCTTCGAATCGCACCGCCCCCGGCTTCCAATCCAACTCGACGCGCGAAAAATCCCATTCGTGTTTGACGCTGCGCCAACCGATGTTGTGGTGAATCATTTGATCCAGCAAATCGCCGCGGATGTAAAACACTCCCGCGCCTTCGGGTCCCAGCAACCACTTGTGCCCGTCGGCCGCCAAAAAATCAATTTCGGTTTCCCGCGCATCCAAGGGAAATACACCAAGTCCCTGGATGGCGTCTAACAGAAACCAGGCGCCCGCGCGGTGCGCGATTTGAGCAGCGCGACGGACGTCGATGCGAAATCCCGTGTCATACGTTACCCAACTCAAGCTGACCAGCCGCGTTCGCTGATCACAGGCCGCGGCGATCTGATCGAGGCAAACGCGACCGTTCACGCGCGGCACCATTCTGGTTTCCACACCCAGTCGTTGCAGGTTTAACCACGGATAGAGGTTGGTGGGAAACTCTCCAGCTGCGGTTACGATGTTGTCTCCGGTTTGCCAATGGATGCCGTTGGCTACGAGGTTAATGCCCGCCGTGGTGTTGGGAATGATGCAGATTTCATCTTCGCCCGAGTTGATCAATCGCGCCGCCAGGTGACGCAGCTCGTTGATTTGTTTTTGCCAGGCCGGCCAATGCACGTCGCCTTCATCGCAAGCCTGTGTTGCCCAGCGCCCGATGGCGTCGGCCGCAGACTGTGGCAACGGACCAATCGCCGCGTGATCAAAATAGGCCCACCGCTTCACGATGGGCATTTCCTGGCGAAAGGCAGTCCAAGACCCTGGATCGGGTCCGGCGTGGTTTTCTGGCATCAGCAACTTACCCAGGTCGAAAACGGCGGGCAACGATCATGCTCGTACATCCCGTTGGGGAAAAGTTTTGCTGTCCGGCGGGGTCCCGTCGACGACATGCCTCTGTCGCTCCCTACAGTCGGCACGATTGTCCTATCTTGACCCCAACGACGGTAGGCGCTGGTAAAATCTGGCCGGCATTTGATGAAATCCCACCGGCGAACTCGATATCGTTGGGTGTCGGCGTGACAGCGTAAATCGGCCAACTATACTAGCTTGGGTAATTGACTCAGGCGAGAATCTGCTTGCGAAACCCCAATCCAGCGAAAACGGCAAATGCCGTTAGAGGAAAACTGCAAATGCCGAAGGCTTTGTGTTTAACCGCGATGGTGATTTCCATCCTGGTTTTCCTGCTATTCTTTTCTGACTTGGCCCTCGGATTCATGGGTTTGACGAATCTTGCGCCGTTTCGCTTTGCCAACATAACGATTGACATCGTGTTCACCGTATGTGCGGCGATTCTGGGTTTCCTTAGTTTTTTGACATTCCGCGACCAGGTCTGACGCAACACAGCCGAAGCCGGCGGAAAACTCTGACAGACCAGCCGTGAACTGTGGCGGAAATTGATCCGCCCGCTGCATCGGCTAGGCTAAGGCTAACCGTCAAAACGACTTACAGCGGTCGGCAAATTCATTGTCAGGTGAGAGGTTTTCGCTAATATTAAGGGAATCCAAGCGAATAAAGGGCGAGTACGTATCATGTATTTGCAGGGGAAATCCGGGAGCGAGGCAAAATGACCGAACATGCGACATCGGAACGTCAGGGGACGCAAGTCACGTTTTTGGATCAAACCGGGGCCAAATCGGTCGACGCCGTGGTGGCAGACGCGGTGACCGTGAAGCGCATTCTCCCCAACATCATTACCAAGATGAATCTGCCGGTCGTCGGTCCCGATGGGCAGCCGATGAGTTACAGCTTGGATCACAAGGAAGGTGGCCGGCGGCTGCGCGAAGATCAGACGCTGGTCGACGCCAATGTCGAGGATGGCGACCATTTGATCGTCTATCCTGAGATTGTCGCTGGCTGACAGACACGCGCCGGTTGTTGTTAAGAATCCGGTAGCCGCTGAAGATACGTACTGACGATTGATGAGAAAATCTCCCAGAATACGACGACTCGAGGCCGATTTTCGAGCCATCACGCAACTGGACGCTGAAAGCACCATATTTGAGTTCGAGGCCGAAAGCGGCTTGCCGGAAAATTATCGGTTTGTGTTTCATGGTCCGGGCACCTACCGGACCAGTCGCAATACGGTGGCGATATGCCACCAGCACGAAATCGTAGTTGAGTTGGGTGCGGCCTATCCCCGACTGATGCCTGCCATCAATTGGCAGACGCCGGTGTTCCATCCGAATATTTCGTCCAGCGGCATTGTTTGTTTGGGTGGATACGGCACGAACTGGGTCCCCAGTTTGCGCCTGGATGATTTGTGTGTGATGTTGTGGGACATGATTCGGTACCAGAACTATGATGTCGAAAGCCCCTACAATCGCGAAGCTGCCTTGTGGGCTCGGGAACAGACCGATTTCCATTTGCCGCTGGACCCGCGACCGTTGCGAAATCGCGTGGCCGGCGACGCTGAAGAAATCGTTTTGGCGGAAATCAAAAACACGCTGGTAGCGCCGCCCCCGGTGATTGTGGGGGGCGACGCCTCCCGCGGCGACGGCAATAGCGATGCGTTGGTGGAAGTGGTTCAACCTGCGAAACGAGCCGATGACGGAATAACGTTTTTGAATTGAGCGAAGCACCAGCCACTTCGCCGTTGCCGCCGATCCAAATCAAGGCAACCCAGTCCAAGTCGGCGCCAAATTTAATGAACGAACCGCCCGCCAGTTTGACGTCAGTGGTGACTCAACCCGTTCCGACGCCGGTAACACGACCGCACCCGCCACTGACTGGACGACACGCCGCACGACGCGTTGGTTTTGTGGCCGAACGATGCCTACCGATCTTTATCCACGAACCGGTTCTGGACCGCGTCCTGGAATACTCAGATCAGTCCGCGGACCGCGAGGTCGGGGGGTTTTTGCTCGGCAGCCATTTTCGCGATCCCAGCGACGGCGAGTTTATTGAAATATCAGATTATTTGCCGGCCAGCAGCGTAACCAGTCAGTACCGTTGGTTGACGTTTACACACGACACTTGGTCACGTTTGCATCAGCATATCGACCAGCAATCGGGCAAGGACCCGCATCATCAACGGCTCGTGGGGTGGCATCACACGCATCCCGGTTTTGGTATCTTCTTATCGCGGCACGACCAATTCATCCACCGGAACTTTTTCAACCAACCTTGGCAGGTGGCGCTGGTTGTCGATCCACGGCGGCAGGAGTTGGGCTTTTTCCAGTGGCAGGACCAACAGATTGTCAATTCGGGATTCGTGTGCGTGCCCGCATCGGCCCGTCGACGAACCCTCGGTAAAACCCCGCGCAATCGAATTACGTCTGATCATTTTTGATGAACCCGGCACAAGTACATATCGACGACGATGACCGGTATAGCCGCCTGAAATTAATTGCCTGGTGGGACCAGCAGCGGCTGGCCCGTTCGCGGATCCTGGTGGTTGGTGCCGGGGCGCTGGGAAACGAAGTGCTCAAGAACCTGGCGCTGGTTGGCGTGGGTCACATCACGGTGATCGATTTTGACCGCATCGAAAACTCGAACTTGTCGCGGAGCGTGTTGTTCCGGGCCAGCGACCGGGGCAAATTGAAAGTAGACGTTGCCCGCCGCGCCGTGCAGGAGATCAATCCCGACGTCGCCGTCGACGCGCTCAACGGCAATGTGCTGACCGACATCGGACTGGACCTGGTGCGGCAGATGGATGTGGTGATTGGTTGCCTCGACAATCGCGACGCGCGGCTGTGGGTCAATCGCATGTGCTGGAAGGTCGGCACGCCCTGGATCGACGGCGGGATTCAGGAAATCAATGGCGTATGCAAGGTCTTCCGGCCCCCCGACGGAGCATGTTACGAATGCGGCATGACCGACATGGATTACCAGCTGATTCAGTTGCGGTACAGCTGCCCGCTGCTCAAGCGGGAAGATTTGCAGCAAGGCAAGGTTCCCACGGCTCCCACCATTGCCTCCATCATCGGCGGCCTGCAAGTTCAAGAGGCATTGAAATTGCTGCACGAGATTCCCACCTGCGACGGCGCTGCACTGGTGTTTAACGGCGCGTCGAACTCATTTTATCAAACTAAATATCAACACCGGCCCGAGTGTCTCAGCCACGAAGTGTACGATCCGGTGTCTGAATCGAATGGCACTCATGACCAAACATTGAAAGAATTGGCCGGCGAATTGGCCAAGCAACTGAATCTGAAGATTCAGTCATTGGAACTGGATCGCGATTTCGTCACCCAGCTGGAATGCCGCCAATGTCAAATCACGCGTTCCGTCATGCAACCACTGCCGCTGCTGGATTTTGACCAGGCGGTGTGTGAGGACTGCCAGGAACCGATGGTCCCAAAAATGATTCACTCGATCGATGTGGATTCGCCGCTGGCGGTCAGTCATCGACTCAGCCAGCTTGGCGTCCCGGACCGCGATATCCTGCAACTCCGCGCGGAAGACGACGTATACTTCATCAGCCTCCGCAGCAATCAAACGTGAAGCGACCGATGGACTCGGGAATCGAATTTGGACAAGTCGAGCATCAACGACCGGATCGCCACGTGCGGCCGGATCGCAATCGCCAGTTCCGCGTGGTCGCTTGCGGTAACATCGATGAAAACGACTTGCCGATCTTCGTCGACCTGGATGTGATGCGGGACATGGAAGCGCATGCCCGCACCAACACCCATGTTGAATTAGGCGGTGTGCTGCTGGGTGGCCAGTACCTCGACAGCGACGGTGAGCCGTTTGTGGTGGTCCGCGAAGCGCTGCGGGCCGAGCACTACGAGGCCACGCGTGGCAGCTTCAAATTCACGCACGAAACGTGGGCCCAGATCACTCGCGACCGCGAACAATTCCCCAAGGATCTGCAGTTGGTCGGCTGGTATCACACCCACCCGGACTGGGGCGTGTTTCTATCCGGCATGGACATGTTCATTTGCGAACATTTTTTCAGCAAAGATTTGG
>JBFILF010000031.1:0-21191 GCA_041599835.1 Pirellulaceae bacterium | reverse complement strand
CTCATGCCCACGCGGAGGGCCAGCATGCTGGCCAGCTTCCCGAAATCCGGGCCGCCCATCCCGTCGGCCACCGCCAACATATAGGCATCATCGCTGGAGTTGTCATGAAAGTTCTTGGGGAGGTTTGATTTGAGTACCGTTTGCTCTTTACGCCGCCGTGTGACCAAATAATGGTCCTGATTCTCGTCACGCACTCGCCCTGTGTGACTGATGGCACCGAACTCAAATTCAACCTTGGCGGGCCGCGGTGCAAAATACCGGTCGATCAGCGCTGACAAAGATGTATTTTCGTCCAATCTCGTGCCTTTAGTTTCTGTCATGATGCTGGCCTCGATTGCCGCGACCACACTGAAAACGAACGACGGGTTGCACAAGCTGAAACAAATCGATCATACCAGAATCGCCCGCCGGGAATAGTTGCAAATGGCGACTGCCGCCTAACAACGCCGGTCGGAGAATTATACGAATCAGCCGTTTCCCAGCGTGGGCTGATGACGGTGCAAAAACCAGTTATCGATCACAACGTGTTTGGCAAACCACCTGCTTACCATCAGGCGGGCCGCCAGCCGGCATAGCCAGGTGGCCGGCAGCCAGCCTGGCAATTGACCCGATTTGGGTTTACCCAATCGCTGCGTCAACTGATGCTCGTAATTGGACAGCTGAGCGGCCGAATAATCGCCAGCAGCTTGCTGAACCGTCCGCGCGGCCAACAATCCCGATTCAACCGCTGGCCGAATACCCTCGCCGCTGTTGGGATAGGCCAGTCCGGCGGCATCGCCGATCAACAAAGCGGCTTCGTCAACCAGTTTCGGCGGGCGATTGTAGATTTGATAGGCGTGTCCCAAAAAATGCGGCGGAATCGCCACGTTCAGCTTGCGCTGATCGCGCAAAAAATCACAAAATGACTTGACGTGACCCGACAGATTTTTTTGATCCAGGCGGCCCAAACCGATATTCAAAAAATTACCTTTTCGAAAACACCACCCGTAACCAAGCAGATCGTTGCAAAAATACAACTCGGGGGTGTCGCCAGCAATCGGCACCCGGTTCACCATTTCGTCGGGCAACTCAAATTCGACTTCCTGGGCAACAACCACAGATTCCACGTTGCTCGACGCAGCATCGACTTGTCCATTACGCAAGTATCGCGCAACGGGACAAAAATGGCCGGCGGCGCCAATCAACATGTTGCTGCTGTACTGTCCATTGATCGTCCAACCCTTTTTTGATCTTTCAATTTTTTTGACCGCTTGAAATTCACAACGAACGCCGGATCGCGTCAGCAGATAGTCGTCAAATTCGCGCCGCAAGATGCCAAAGCTGACTGGCTGCGAATAGGACGTTTCAATCAACGTGCCACCGATCATCCCAGTACGAAACCGCTGGATCGGTTGCCAGACACGCCCCTGTCGATATTCCTCCACATCAATTTGCAGCGCCTCAACGACTTGTGGCGTGATCCAACCGGCGCAAGGTTTGACCCGTGGAAAGACTTTTTTGTCCAGCACGAGGACGTCGAGACCTGCCTTGCGCAACTGGCCGCCGCACGTCGATCCGGCGGGACCAGCTCCGACAATGATCGCATCAAAGCACTTCACAAGTTTTCCTGATTTCCCAATTACCGGGCCAAGCTGGGTGGGTTCGCATCAACCGGTTCGTCGTCCAAAGACTCGGCGGTCTGCTGGTACCATGGTTTGCGCGTCATCGGTACCTGGTTGGACATTCCGGGTGCGAACAGGAACTGGAACAATTGGAATCCACCGCTTTCGAAGGCCGCGATCGAACCACACAGGTACAACCGCCACATCCGTATGAATTTCTCATCGAACATTTCTCGCACGCGTTCCTCGGCGGCCTCAAAACGGGCCAGCCAATGTCGCAGTGTGCGGGCATAGTGCAATCGCAGATTCTCAACATCGAGTACTGAGAAATCGCAAGGCTCAAAAATCTGCATGATTTCGCTGGGGGCCGGCGGGTAGCCGCCGGGAAAAATGCGACGCTCCGTCCACGAGCTAATCGGCCGCGGCTCGTTCTGGCCGATCGTGTGGATCAATCCGAGGCCCTGCGGTTGCAGGCATCGTTGAATCAATCGCCCCAACTCGCGGTAGCACTTGACGCCCACGTGCTCCAGCATGCCGACGGAAGCAAACACGTCGAACTGTCCAGTGATGTTGCGCCAGTCGTCTTCGATAAACTCAACGCGGCCATCCAGACCCAGTCGCCGGGCTCGGTCCCGCGCGTAAATGATTTGCTCGCGCGAAATATTGAAGGCTTTAACGCGAACACCGTAGTGTTCGGCCATGTGGATCGCCAGTGCCCCCCATCCACAACCAGCATCGACAACCAGCTGATCCGGCTTCAGTTGCAGCTTGCGACAAACATGATCCAATTTGGCAACCTGCGCCTGCTCCAGCGTCATATCCGGCTCGGCGAAATAAGCGCAGGTGTAGACCAGCTGCTCGTCCAGCCACAATTGATAGAATTCGTTGCCCAAATCGTAATGGTGATGGATGTTGTCGCGCGCCTTGGCGATCCGCGTCGATCTCGGTTTCCTGAGAAACTGCATCAACCGCTGTGGCAGCGACCGCCAAGTTTTCTTTACATTCATCAGCCGGTAAATAACCGTGAGAATTTCGATCAAATCACCGTCCACTTCGATCCGGCCATCGGAATAGGCTTCGCCAAATTGAAAGCCTGGATCCATCGCGATCGCCCATGCCGTTTTTCGGTCGTGAATGATAATTCTGCCGACCGGGTCCACGCCTGCTGGTGCGATGCTCAGTCCACCCGGCAACTCAAAAACCACCGGAGGGTTCCCGAACAACGCTAACAACTTTTTCAGAGCAAACGCCAGCGGTTGTGACCGGCGTTGGCCATCAGGCATGCTGACAGAATGCTGAGTGCCGGTTCCATGTATTTCGGAACTGGCAGGCGTTACAATCGTCGCCTGGCCCGATCCATCCCTTTCGCGAAGCTCCTGTTCTTTCTCGTGCAGGTAGTTCATGATTTTTCTCATAACTCGTGTCGAGCAAATCAATCGTTATGGGAAAGTTGATTGCAAATGACGTGCCGGTTTAACGTCAAGCCAACACGGTGGCATTGTATATTCGCGTTTGGCTGCCAACGCATGGCCGGGGGCCTGATTTCAGTGCGAAACAGCACGGTGCCACATTTTGGCCGGACGCCCAGCCCGCCCCGTTGGCGGGCCGTGACATTCATCCATTCTGATTGAACGAGGCACCTCACGCTTGAATTTTACGGCAGTCACTTTACCGATTGCAAATAGTTTACTGCCGATTTTTCGGGCGGTGCGGCCAATGTTTCGCTAACCGATTTCATGGGGCCCGGTTAATGCCATGCTTCAATTAGAATCGATCCAAGCAACTTTGCCGGACAGCGAAACAGGATAAGATGTTTATGCTGCGTGGCCGGGTGTCGAGTTGGGAGAAGTCGTCGAATGTTGACCGGTTTTTGTCGATTCAGATGGCTCATCGTCATCGGGTTATTTTCATGGTGCGCTGTCGACCATGGTGGGCAAAGTTCGCAGGTAGCCGCCCAATCCGCGCCGGAATCCGAGCCGTATGTCAAAGGCATTGAAGCCATCCTGGCGACCGCCTACTCCACCCAAGCGCCGGGAGCATGCGTCATTGTCACCCGCGGTGACCAGGTTGTTTATCAAGGGGCAAGGGGCCTGGCCGATCTTGAACTTAACGTTCCGCTGCAGCCGGACATGGTGTTTCGGGTGGGTTCGATTACCAAGCAGTTTACCGCCGCCGCAATCATGATGCTGGTCGAAGACGGCAAACTGTCATTGCAGGATGAAATTACAAAATTCCTGCCGGATTACCCCACGCAGAATCACAAGATCACCGTCGAACATCTGCTCACTCATACGTCAGGCATCATGAGCTACACCAACATTCCCGGGTGGATGTTGACACGGGTCAAGCAGGATTTGACCGTGGACCAGTTGATCGACGGCTTCAAAGACAAGCCGATGGAGTTTGCGCCAGGCGAAAAGTACAAATACAACAATTCGGGCTACGTTCTGTTGGGTGCGATTATCGAGAAAGTTTCCGGTCAGACGTATCGAGAGTTTATCGATGAAAGAATCTTCAAACCGCTCGGTATGCAACAATCCTATTACGGCAGCCACAGTCTCATCATTCCCAAACGTGTTCGCGGATACGATGGTTCGCCCGAACAGCCGCAAAATGCCCAGTACTTGAGTATGACCCAGCCGTATTCGGCGGGCTCGCTGTTGTCCACGGTCGGAGACCTGGCCAGCTGGAACGATGCCCTGTTTTCGGGCAAAGTCGTCAACCAGGACTCCCTGGCAAAAATGACGACCCCCTATCAGCTGTCCGATGGATCGGCGACCGGTTATGGCTACGGGTTGGGCATCTCTGACGTCCGAGGGCATCGCGCCATTGCTCACGGTGGCGGGATTTTTGGATTCTCAACCTACGGAACTTACTTGCCGGAACATGACATATACGTGGCCGTGCTAAGCAACTCGACCAGCCTGCTGTCCAATCCACGAGTTGTCAGCAAACGAATCGCCGCTTTGGTGGCCGTCGACCCGTACCCATCCCATACGGCCATCGAGCTGCCTGCAGAAAGACTCAAACAATATGTCGGTGTTTACCGAATCGACGAGCAGACGACGCGAACCGTTACGGTGAGAAACGGCCGCCTGTACACGCAGCGCACCGGCAGCACTCGCATGGAGGCATTTCCCCATGCCGATGACAAGTTTTTTTACACGCATTCGCTTAGCTATTTTGAGTTTGTTCGCGATGATCAAGGCCAGGTGATCGCCATGCGCATGTATCCAGACGGTGGCAAAGACGCCGAACTGGCGACCAAAACCGATGAGATGCCGGTCCAGCGGAAAATCGTGCGTGTGGATCCAAACATTTACGATGACTATGAGGGCGAATACGAAATGGCGCCGGGGGTTGTGTTGACCATCTCCCGCGACGGTGACCGATTGATGGGACACGTCACGGGACAGGCCAAACTGCAGCTGTTACCAACCTCGGAAACAGAGTTTTTTGTGAGCGAAATCGATGCCGAGTTGAACTTTGTCCGGGCCGACGACGGAAGCGTAAACATCGTCGTCATGAAGCGGGCAGGGCGAGAAGTCAAAGGCGTGCGAAAACAATAATTCGTGCCGGCGTGACAGCTTGCAACTGGTTGCCGCACCAAAAATTGTCATAATTGAAGGTCCGAATTGAAACGACACCAAACGTGCCAAACGAGAACTAAATATGACGGCAGGAAAAATTTGCGTTCGCGAAGTCGACTTGGCCAAGCCGGACGAGACCGTTCAAGTTGCCGCGCAACGAATGCATTCACATAACGTGGGCAGTTTGCTGGTGCTCAACCAGTTTTCAGCCCCCATCGGATTGGTAACCGATCGCGATCTGGCTATTCGCGTTGTCGCCCAGGGGCTGGATCCGACCGATGCCACGGTCGAACAGGTGATGACACAATCGCCGGAATCCGTTCATGAGGACACTTCGATCGAAGAGGTGTTGACGCGGATGCGTAGCGGACCGTTTCGCCGGCTGCCGGTAGTGGACAGCAACGACAAACTGGTCGGTATTCTCAGTTTGGATGACGTTCTCAATTTGTTGATCGACGAGTTTCACGAGATTGGCCAACTGTTGAGAAAAGAAAGCCCGAGCAGCCTGGCGGATATTTAGTCCTCCATTTGCTATGGAAATCGGCATCATCTCAGATACCCACGGTTTTCTCGATCCGCGAATAAGCGTTTTGTTTGCTGACTGCGATGAGATCTGGCATGCCGGCGATTTCGGCACCCTCGACGTGGCCCGGCAGTTGCGCGACATCAAACCGCTGCGTGCGGTTCACGGGAATATCGATGACGAGTCGATTCGACTTGAATTTCCTGAAGATCTGAAGTTCAGCTGCGGGGGCGTCGATGTGTGGATAACTCACATCGCTGGCCGGCCCGGCCGGTACGTGACTCGAGTTTCCCAGGAATTAAACCGCGATCGGCCAGACGTGTTAGTCTGCGGGCATTCGCATATCTTGCACGTGGAACAGGACGACAAGTACGGTGGCATGCAATACATCAACCCGGGTGCCGCCGGCCATCAAGGGTTGCACCAGCAACGGACTTTGCTGAAGTGCGAAATCTCCAACGGCAAATTGCACCGGCTGCGGCTGATCAAATTGGGCCCGCGCGGCCGGACTAAATCAAATTTCCCAAGTTAAATGGACGCTTTTGAATTCAACCGCCAGGCTTGGGATGCGGTCGCTGCGTCAAATCGCAACTGGTTTCCACCGGTGACTGCCACGGAGATTGAATCCGCGCGGCGCGGAAAATGGCAGATCCGCGTGACCGCTTGCCGCGCCGTGCCCCGTGAATGGCTGGATCCGTTGGCTGACAAACGCGTGCTTTGCCTCGGTGGAGGCGGGGGCCACCAAGGTCCAATCCTGGCCGCTGCCGGTGCCGACGTCACCGTGCTTGACCTGAGCGAAGCCCAGTTGGAAGTAGATCGCCAGATCGCCAACGAAGAACGATTGCGTATTCAAACGGTGCAGGGCAATATGTCGGACCTGCGCCTGCCCGACGACGACTTCGATATAATGGTCAGCCCATGTTCGATATGTTTTTGCCCCGACGTAAAACCGGTATGGCGCGGCGCGCATCGTGTGCTGCGACCCGGTGGCCGGCTGATTTCCGGAATGCTTAACCCGGTCAACTACCTGTTCGACGCCGTTGAATTGGACCGCGGGCAGTTCGTGGTACGACACAAAATCCCGTATAGTGACCTGCAACTATCGGAAGCGGAGCAGCGATCAATGCTGGAGGCCGGCCGAGCCCTGGAGTTTGGTCATACGCTGGCCGATTTGATTGCTGGCCAGACAGCGGCCGGGTTGGTCATTACGGGTTTTTACGAAGACCGCTGGGGAGGCCACGACCCTCTGTCCCAGCGAATTGCCGTGTTTCTCGCCACCTGCGCGGAAAAACCTGGGAAAGGCGAGTAGCGGGCGGCGACTAACGAGCGGCGACCAGTTGCGCTTCTTTTTGCTTTTTCCGCTCGGCGATCACCTCTTCCTGAACGGCGGCTGGCATGCGGCGGTAACCGCGCAATTCCATCGTAAAGGTGCCTTGGCCTTGAGTCATGCTGCGCAGGTCGGTTGCGTATCCGAACGTTTCGCTGAGCGGGATCTCACACACGATGATCATCGTTCCATCGGGTTGCATGTCCGTCGACTCGATGATGCCGCGGCGCGAGGTGATATCGCCCACGATTCCGCCTTGGAAGTTTTCCGGGGTTTGAATCTCGACCGCCATGACCGGTTCCAGCAATACCGGTTTCGCCTTTGGCATGTGCAGCCTGAAGCAATCACGGGCGCAGATTTGAAACGCCATTTCACTGCTGTCGACGTCGTGATAGGAGCCGTCTTGCAAGTGGACTTTCACCCCCGTCACCGGGTATTCGGCAAGCGTCCCTTTTTCGATGGACGCGCGAAACCCTTTTTCCACGGCTGGTATGTACTGCTTGGGGATGCGACCGCTGACGATCGACTCCTCAAACAGAAACGACTCTTCGGTCTCTTCGGTGATCGGCCCAAGCGACCCCACGATGTGCGCGTATTGCCCGGAACCGCCCGTTTGTTTTTTGTGCTTGTAATTGAAATCAACCGGTTGGGTCAGCGTTTCGCGATAGCTGACTTTGGGCGCACCGACATCCACTTCGATCTTGTATTCGCGTCGAATTCGTTCGATGTACACGTCCAGATGCAGCTCACCCATGCCGGCCATAATTACTTCGCCGGTTTCTTCATCCGTGTAAACTTGAAACGTCGGATCTTCCTTGCGGAACCGTTGCAACGCTTTGCCGAGTTTGTCGCCGCCGCCACGCTCTCGCGGATTGACGGCAATCTTGATGACCGGCTCGGGTACAAACATATTCTCCAGCGTGCACATCTTGGCCGTTGCGCCATAGGTGTCTCCGCTGGCGCAGTCGATGCCCATGATGGCAACAATGTCTCCGGCAGAGGCAGAGTCGATTTCTTCACGCTTGTCCGAATGCATGCGGAGGATGCGACTGAAGCGGTCCTTGCGACCGGTCCGCTGGTTGACGTACATTTGGCCCTTTTCGATGGTGCCCTGATAGATCCGCAGGTATGTGAGTTGGCCGTAAGGATCTTCGACAATCTTGAAGGCCATGCCGACAAACGGCAGCTTGGGGTCCGGTTCCAATCGAACCGGTTCGTCGGGATTCTCCCAGTTTTTGGCCACAATCTGGCGGTCCAGCGGCGACGGCAGGTAACGGCAGATCGCGTCCAGCAATGGTTGTACGCCTTTGTTTCGGAAAGCCGTACCGAGAAACACCGGGGTGCAGTCCTGTTGTTGCACCGCCGACTTGAGCACCTTGTGCACCAGCTCGTCGCTGACAACTTCCTCAGACAACAGCAATTCCATCAATTCATCGCTGTACATCGCCAGCGCCTCGAGCATTTCTTGTCGAGCCTTTTCGGCTGCTTCTAAATGCGACGCAGGAATTTCGTCTTCGCGGACCGTTTCGCCGTTGGCGCCGTCGAAGTAAATCGCTTTCATTTTGACCAGGTCGATGATGGCCTCGAATTGTTCGCCCGCGCCAATCGGCAATTGCATCAGGATTGCGTCGGCGGCCAATTTATCCCGCATTTGGGCCAGGACTTTTTGCGGGTCGGCCCCGATGCGATCCATCTTGTTTATGAATGCCAATCGCGGCACGTGGTACCGTTTCATTTGACGGTCGACGGTCAACGATTGTGCCTGAACGCCGCCCACGGCGCACAGCACGAGCACGGCACCGTCCAACACTCGCAAGCTGCGTTCGACCTCGACGGTAAAATCAACGTGGCCCGGCGTATCGATCAGATTGACGTTGTAGCCGTTCCATTGGACGCTGGTGGCAGCGCTGGTGATGGTGATGCCGCGCTCTTTTTCCAGCTCCATGTGATCCATGGTCGCACCGTCCCCGCCTCCCCGGACTTCTTCCATCTTGTGGATGCGTCCGGTGAAATACAGAATCCGCTCACTCAAGGTCGTCTTGCCCGAGTCGATGTGCGCCGAAATTCCGATGTTTCGCAGGTTCTTGAGGTTCATGTTTGCACCTGGGTGCGGGGAGTTTGCACGGCCGGTTCGTCCGGCAGAGCAGGCCCTGAAAAGTCTACTACAGGTTTTTAAATGTTGTTTTGATTTTTGGTTAAGTCCGATCGTCCGCTGGACGGTTTAGCACGCTGATCCGCGCGCGGAACCCGACTTTCGGGAAGATTCGTTAAGCCAAGCCACCACGATAATGGCGGCCTTGTCGCTCGACTGCCGGTTGGCACTTATCAGCCGGTAGCCTGGCAGCACGCCGGATGATGGCAACGAACAACTAACCGGGAAAGAGCAATACGGTTCGAAGGAACTACAGCGATATCATATTTGAAAGCCCGTACGAGGAAAGACCAAATTGGCGAATTGACGTCCGTGGGCGCGCCGCGAAGGGGCCGCCCAATCATTTGAAATCGGAAATCTGACACGGCCGGCTTCAAACAAGTTCGGAGGGTCACCCGAATGCCATACAGCTGTCAAATGGTCGGCCAAACACTACGGCGAAATCGTCTCACTAAAACGCGATTTGCGCAATTTGGCCGCCCTTGGCAGGGCAACCACCCGTCGTGCCATCGTCAGGCGTTTTTCGTCGCGGTTTCGTGCGTGCTTTCGATTTCTGCCACGACGATTCGATTGCCGCTAATGTCGACGACGCGGACCTGGGTGCCGGGTTCAATAAAGGCCCCGTCGCTGACCACGTCCACCGAGTGATGTCCAAATTTTGCCCGTCCGGCCGGACGCAACAACGATTCGCTGGTTCCCCAGTCCCCAACGGATACCAACGGATGGGCCTGAGGCAACGGTTTGTTGGACAATTTGTCGCCAGATTCCATGTCGATCCGGGTGCTGGTTTTGGGATTCAGCATCAGTCGATTGACCACCGGGATCGCCCCTAGCTTTTTGGAAATGAAGCTGGCGGCAATGAGAACGATGCACCCGGAACAAAGGATAACGAGGATCGACGTGAGCAACTGATTCCACTCGCGCTCGGTTTGCGGAAACACGAAATTTTGACCGGCCATGACCACGCTGACGAAGATCAAAATCAGCCCAATCAACCCAGAGATGCCCCAGCCCGGTATGACGAAAAGCTCCATGAGCAAAAACGCCACACCCGACAGGAACAAGATGACTTCCAACCAGGTGGACGTCCCGCCCAAAAATCGGCTCCAGAAAAACAGCGCCGCGCACAAGCCGGCGATCATGCCACCGGCACCGATCCCTGGAGCGCTCAATTCGATGTACAAGGCGATCAGGCCGATGATGATCAGAAAGGTGGTGGCCCACCAGGAATTCAATACATGGACGACATCATCGGTGAACGCGTAACGGTGCTCGGTAACGGCTCCCGTTGCGTTGAATTCTCTCAAAATTTCCACGCGACTGTCGGTGATATGCTGAGCAACGCCCAATTCGACGGCGGTACGGGCATTGATGGTCAAAAACCGTTGCGGCCCCGATTCTTCGATTAAAGTCCATTGAGTTAGATCGAGGCCGGATTTGCGGGCGGCCTCCATGGGGTTTTGGTTTTCGGATTCCAGTCTGACGACGGTGAATTCAGGTCGCGTCGCGGGTGGTGCGTCCTTCTTGCGAAAGACCAGCACATCTTTATCGATCATGGCTTCCGCCAATTCTTGGGGCCTGCCTTTAGCCGTGGCCAGATCTCGTGCCTGGCGCACTAACATCGATGTTGCTTTCGCGGGCGCGTATCGAAACGCGAACAACTGGATGTCAAACTGGATGATGCCGACATCGCCGATCCGCGCTTCGGGTCCCATGATGATTTCGTCACAGCCCAATGACATTAGCGCCGCGCCGCTAATCGCTTCGCGGGGAATGTACGCCACCGTGTAGGCCCATTGAATGTCGCGAAGTGTTTCAGCAATCTCCAGGCTTTCAAAGGCCAACCCGCCCGGGCTATCGATTTCCAGAATTAACAGATCCGCCCCGGCAGCTTGGGCGCGGGCCAGGCGATTGTTGAAGTATTTGAATCGCCTCGCGTCGATTGGTCCCTCGAATTTGATGACGGCCGGTTTTCGAAATTCTTCAGCCCGCTGTTGTAATTTGCTGGCAAAACCGGGCTCATCGCGATTCTCGTTTTGACCCAGCACTCCGCATGGCCAACCGGCACAAACGCACAAAACAGCTAATGCCCACGTGCGGAAACGCAAGTTGTCGACTATCCAAGTTTCGCAATCTGATTTCATCAGCGCGTGACCGAGAACCAATATTTTGTGCGGTAAACGGGATTCAAATCTTTAGCCAATTCGGCTGGGTAGATCACGAATTTCGAAAAAACTTAATTTCGAGCCGCACGCGACGCCGTGCTTTCATTCGTTCATAAGTCAAAATTATTTGCGGAGTTGTGAATATTCCAAGGCCCTTTTCGAGGATTGACGCGGCTTTTTTTCGACTTTGCATCATCCGTGCGAATCTGTAAATCCCGCCTTCCCGTTCCTGCGATAAGAAGAGCCCCGATTGATCGGTTTTTCGCTTTGAGGCATGAGGCCGCAAAAAGCATCACCGGCACGCAGCGGGCGGCAAATTGTGAGTCCAACGGTCGTCCATGGAGGGAAGCGATGCTGGCCACCCAATTCACTGCAATCGTCATGGCGTGCCTGGTCTCCAGTGACGTTCGCGTATTGTTTTTTACCATGCAGGGTTGCCCGCCTTGCCACCAGATGGAACCCAATATCGACCAGTTGGCGCGAGATGGATTCGAAGTCTCCAAAATCGATGCGCGACGTCAATCCGATCTGGCCGCACGGTTCAATGTTGCCCAAACTCCAACCACCATCATCGTCGATGGCTCGCGCGTATTGAATCGACATTCGGGCCCACTGAGCTATGCCAACTTGAGGCAAATGGTTGACGTATCGAAAGGTAGGTCGGCGCCCCCGCCGCCCGGCATGACGCGCGCTGCACCGGCGGCGAATCAAACGGAAGCACCGACGACTACTGCATCACAGCAGTCACAGCTGACGCCCGAACAATTAGCCATGCAGGCCACGGTTCGACTGCGCGTTGAGGATGCTCAGGGGACGTCGTTTGCCACCGGTACCGTCATACACAAAATCGAGAACGAAGCGCTGGTGCTGACTTGCGGCCATGTGTTTCGCGATTCACAAGGGCAGGGCGTCATTCGCGCTGACTTGGGATTCGGCACCCGGCAAACCAAAACGGTTACTGGTCAATTAGTGCATTACGACGCCGACCACCATGACATTGCATTGGTAGCAGTTCCCTGCGACCTGCCCATCCAACCCGTGCCGGTCGCGCCGGAGGGGCTTGTCATGGAAACCAGCGACCAGGTGTTCAGCCTGGGATGCGATCACGGTGAGTCACCGACGGTGCGCAGCAGCGCCCTTAAGGCTGTGTCCCGCTACTCAGGTGTCAAAAAATACGACATTGTGGGACGCCCTGTCGATGGACGCAGTGGCGGCGGTTTATTTACTTTGGGTGGCCAGTTGATCGGCGTCTGTAATGCCGCTGCCGTGGAAGTCGACGAGGGCATTTATACCGGTTTGGATTCCATTTATTGGCAGCTGGCCAAAACAAGGCTGACCCATTTGTTCAACAAGCGTCCGGAGGCACCCACTGCCCAGGCCATTGCGCAACGTGATGAACCGCGACCCCGAACAGACCCCAATCCGCGCCAATCCCGTCCGCTTGCACGTCAACTGACCGAACCGGCCATTGCCGATCGACCTCTAACGGGAAACCGGATGTCACCGGCGGCGGTTACTCCCGTATCCACCACCACGGCAAACCTGGATGACCTGGAAATCATTTTGTTGGTCCGCTCCAAATCGGACCCCAATGATGTGCGGGCGATCGCGGTGGAGCGACCCGGTCAGGAGCTGCGGCAGCTGATTGGAGCGCCGCCGCAAAAACCCCTTGGAGTGCCGGACCGATTGGCGAGCGGCCCCAATATGCCGGACGTGGACGCCAGTCAGATGTTGCGGGCCGGACAGCAAATGCGCGGGCAATCGCCGAGATAACTGGTCCTAGGGGAAACCGAGTTTTCGGCGTCCGACGCCCCGTTTTTCCCGAAAAAACCGGGAATCGCCCGAAACTCTGTCGGCCCAATTGCGTTTGATAGGGATATCGAACCGATTTTCGCGCGATCACCGCGCGTTCGACATTGAACAAGTATTTGAGTGCGGGGAAGGAAATGAGATTCCAATTCAAAATGTTTCCGGTAATCGCGTTTGCGGTGGGCGCATTGTTGGCCTCGGACTGGCTGATGGCGCAGCCGGGCGAACGCGGTGGCAATCGTTTTCAGGGGCGCGGCGGATTTTTTGGTGCGGCGCGTGGCGGCGGCTCGTTGGGCTTGCTGGGCAATGAACAAGTTCAGCGCGAAGTGGAGTTGGATGACGATCAACTAACTGAGTTGCGTGAAATCCAAGACGGATTGCGGCAAATGATGCGTGATATGTTCTCGGGCATACGGGATGTTCCCGCAGAGGAGCGCGGCCAAGCGATGGAAGAGTTGCGGGGCAAGATGCAAGAACGGATGAAAGAATTCGAACAGCGAGCCAACGACTTGTTGTTACCGCATCAACAAAAACGCCTGAAACAGTTGGCATATCAGTCCAGCGGTCGCGGACGCGGCGCCGGTGGAGCACTGGCTAACGAGGAGTTACTTAAGGAACTTGGAGTTTCCGAAGTGCAGCGCGAGGAACTTGAGGCAGCCGCAGCGCGGGCACGCGAAGAACTGCAAAAGAAATATCAAAAACTATTGGTGGAGGCCGAAACGGAGATTTTAGAGGTCCTGACTAAGGAACAACGCGACAAGTACCGCGAACTGGTAGGCGATCCGTTTCAATTTGACAATGGCCGGAACAGGGCTTTTGGCTTCCGGGGTGATCGTGGAGAGCAGGGTCGCGGCGGCCGGGATCGCGGCGGCGATCGATCTCGACGAGATTTCTGATCGAATTGCTTCCAACTTTAGCTCCCCGACCCGAATGTCGATCATTCGGGTTTTTTTGTTGCGCCACGGTGAATTCCCTGCAAAATGCGCCATATCGAAACTCGCGGCGAATTTCCGGGTTTAAATGAGGGAGGAGTGAGTGAACATTTGCAGTGTCCTCTAGTGCCCGCCAGCGGGCCGCTGACGGTCGGTCGAAATGACGAAACGCACCGTGGCGTATTGACGCTTTCCCCCTCCTCACTCCTTACCGGTGCGTTTCGTCATCTTGATCGGCAAAATCGGCCTGGATCGGCCGCCGGAGCACTCTCCTCGGCGTGGATTGAGCCGCTGTGGCAGGTCGCTTGGTATGATGATGTTTTACTGGATATGAGCATAATAACATGATGGAAGTCGGCGAAATTCTGCTGCGACACGGCTTGATCAATCAAGGTCAACTTGAACAGATTCGCCAAAAGGGCGGCAAGGCCCTGCAAGCGGCGATCGAGCTGGGGTTTGTCAGGGAGGAAGATGCGCTACAGTCACTGGCCGGAGAGGTCGGTGTCGAGTATGTCGACCTGCGCACGACGGAGGTCGACCTGTCGTTGCTGGAGCACTTCCCTCAGAAAATCATCTTTCGCCAAACCCTGTTCCCCGTCCGCCGCGAAAACGGCGCGATTGTCGTCGCCACCAACGACCCGTTTGATCTGTATCCTCTAGACGAGGTCAGTGCGACCACCGGTCTGGCTGTGCTGCCGGCACTGGCCGAGCGGGCAGAGATCGCCAAGCTGATCAAGACCCATTTCGGTGTCGGTGGCGAAACCGTCGAAGGCTTGATCGAACAAAAGGCGGAGCAAAATGGGGTTGAGCTGCTCGAAGACATCGAGATGGACGGCTCGGAACTCTCCGAAATGGCTCACGAGGCCTCGGTGGTTCGCCTCGTCAATGAGATTTTGCTGGAGGCGATCGAGTCGCGGGCCAGTGACGTGCACATCGAATCGCAGGCGGCCGGTATCGTCATCCGGTATCGCGTTGACGGCTTGTTGCACTCGCAACCGGTGCCGCCCGAAATCAATCATTTTCATGCCGCCATCACTAGCCGCCTCAAAATTATGGCGCGGTTGAACATTGCCGAGAAACGATTGCCTCAGGACGGACGGATTAAACTCAAGGTGCGGGGTCGCGAAGTCGACGTGCGTGTCTCGGTCATTCCAATGATTCACGGCGAAGGCATTGTGCTGCGTATTCTCGACAAAGGCGCCATGCGGTTCGACTTGCGCAATCTCGGCATGAGCCAGCAGACGTACGAGACGTTTAGCGAGTTGATTCGATTGCCGCACGGCATCATTTTAGTCACCGGTCCGACTGGTTCCGGAAAGACAACCACGCTGTACAGCGCCCTGGTGGAAATCAACAGCGACGATACCAAGATCATCACCACCGAAGATCCGGTCGAATACCAGTTGGCGGGCATCAACCAAATACAGGTGCACCCCAAGATCGGCCTGACGTTTTCTCATTCGCTGCGAAGTATTTTGAGGCATGATCCGGACGTGGTGCTGGTCGGCGAAATTCGGGACCTGGAAACCGCCGAAAACGCCATCCAGGCTTCACTTACCGGCCACCTGGTATTCAGCACGCTGCACACCAACGACTCGGCAGGCGCCTACACGCGGATGGTGGACATGGGGGTCGAGCCGTTTTTGGTTGCCAGCACCGTGGAAGCGGTCATGGCGCAACGGCTGGTACGTCGGGTCTGCAAACATTGCCGCGTCGCCTATACGCCGACCTCCGAGGACGTGCCCGACGATTTTCCTTTAGACCAACTCGACGGGCGGCCACTGTATCGCAGTAACGGCTGCCGCGAATGCCGCGACGTTGGTTACCGGGGTCGGATGGGCGTCTACGAATTGTTGGTAACAACCGAAAACATCCGCGAGATGGCGCACGAGCGTGCCACGACCTGGGAAATCAAAAAGGCGGCCGTCGAGGAAGGAATGGTGACGTTACGCGATGACGGGTGGCAACATGTCATCAACGGCGACACCACCATTGACGAAGTGACCCGAATTACGAAAAGCGACCGCCTGATGCGGAGCTAGATGCGACGAGTTGTTGAAACGGCTCACTACCTGACTAACATGCCCGAATTCGTTTACATAGCGCGAAACATCCGTGGCGAACGCGTCACCGGTGAAATGACGGCTGGCGCGGAACGCGAAGTAGTTGCCGCGCTGTCCACCCGCGAACTGTTTCCGGTGTCGGTTTCCGAGCAAAAAGAAAACCAAGGAATCAAGATTCGCCGCCGCCCCAGCGCGCAGTCGATGACCAATTTTTATATCCAACTGGCATCGCTGTTGAAAAATGGCGTGCCCCTACTGCGGTCGTTGGAAATCCTTCGCGAACAAACCACTTCAGCCGTTCTCAAAGACGTTATTGAGGACGTCGCCGACCGGATCGAGGATGGAGCTTCGATCGGCGACGCCTTCGCGCGGCACCCCAAAGTGTTCAGCGAAATTGCCGTCAACATGAGCCGCGCCGGCGCGGAAGGCGGTTTCCTGGAGGAAGCGTTGTCACGAGTCGGCCAATTCACCGAGCAACAATCGGAGTTGCGGGGGCGAACGCTCGGGGCACTGATTTACCCGGTCGTACTGGCTTGCGTGGGTACGGCGATCGTAACCGTGCTGATCGTGTTCTTCGTTCCCATGTTCGGCGAGATGTTCACGATGTTGAGGGACCAGGGCAAACTGCCAGCGGTCACCGACGGCTTGTTGTCTTTCAGCGCGTTTGTGGGCAACTACGGATTGATCATCATTGCCGGCGTGTTGCTGGCATTTGTGATTGCCCGTGTTCAGCTGGGCAAAGAGAAAGGGCGGCGGTTCTGGGACGCCGTCAAACTCAAAATGCCCATGTTTGGAAGGATCTTTCTCAACCTGGCGGTGGCGCGGTTTTGCCGGGTGCTGGGCACGCTGCTGGCCAATGGCGTACCAATCCTCAAGGCGCTGGAAATCAGCCGCGACTCGACTGGCAATCGCGTGCTGTCGGAAACCATTGAGCGGGCGACCGACAACATCACAGCCGGTGAATCGCTGGCCTGTCCGCTGGAAAAATCCGGCCGGTTTCCGGCGACGGTAACGGAGATGATTTCCGTGGCGGAAGAGTCCAACACGCTGGACACCGTTTTGGTCAACATTGCCGATGGTTTGGAAAACCGGACCAGTCGCCAATTGGACCTGATGGTAAGGTTATTGGAACCCCTAATGCTGCTGATCATGGCCATTATTATTCTGATCATCGTGATCGCGTTGCTCATGCCGGTGATCAACATGGGAAGTGCATTTACCTAAACGAAAACTGCGACAAAAAATCATACAGTCAAACAAAAAGGCAAAGACAATTATGCGAAACAATCGAAGACAACGAGCGCGAAGCGGTTTCACACTGATGGAGATCATCCTGGTGGCGGCCATCTTGGTCATCATTGCATCCATGGCCACGATCGGGTTCCTCTCTATGCAGCGCGGAGCCACCAGCAAGCTGGCGATGAACGAAATCAAGCAAATGGAAAATGCCTGCACATTGTTCAAGATCAACAATCTGCACTTTCCAAACCAACTGCAAGACTTGTTCACGCGACCCAGTGGTGTTTCCCAACAGCAATGGGGTGGTCCCTATCTGCAAAACGGCGACACGCTGGACCCGTGGGGCAACGAATACGTCTATTCAGCTGATGAATCAAACGATCGTGTCACCATCACCTCAGCCGGTCCCGACAGACAAACCGGTACCGACGACGACATCACGAACGCCGTCACCAACGTTGGGAACTAGCTACTGATTGGATGGGAGTCGATGCACCACCGGGAAACAACTGCTCGTCTGCGTCCCGTGCGTCCTGGCGACGATCGCTGCGGGTTTTCCTTGATGGAAATCATGGTGGTGTTGGCCGTATTCGTGGTCATCACGGCGCTGTCGGTGCCGCTGCTACAGCGAACATTTTCCGGGCAGCACCTGCGGAGCGCTGCCGACACCGTGCGGGCTCAATTTGGTCGCGCCCGGGTCCATGCCATTGAACGTGGTGATGTTTACGGATTTTTCTATGCGCCGAACTCCAGTGAGTTTTTTGTCGCGCCGATGGTCGTTGGGTTTAGAACGATGATCTCGGGGCAGGTCACGGCGATCGGCCAGCAGCAGCTTGAGAATCGAATCGTGTTTGCCGCTGGCGAAACAATCCAGGACGCGCGGAGTCTAGCGGAAATGGAAAATGCGGAAATCGACCTGGCCAATATGAAAGCCATTCTGTTTTACCCGGACGGGACGTCCCAGGATGCCACACTGATTCTGCAAGACATTCGTGGTGGCCTGATTCAAGTCAACTTACGCGGTCTGACCGGCGTGTCATCGGCCTCGCGCATCTTGTCCGTCGAAGAGGTGCTGCAGTGATCCGTCGGCAAACAGCCCGATCAAATCGGCACGGATTGTCGCTGCTGGAGGTTGTCCTGGCCATCGCCATTCTCGGCGGCGCGCTGGTGGTTATCACGAATCTGGTGTACATGGGCAGCCAGAGTGCGGCCAACGTCAAGCAATACAGCGAAGCCCAGATCATGTGTGACACCAAGATGGCGGAGATCGCGGCCGGCGTGTTGCCCGCCGAATCAACGTCCGGTGCATCCATTCCGGAAAACCCCAATTGGGTGTACTCGGTGGACGTGCAGTCCGCCCAGCATATCGGATTGCTGCTGGTCCGGGTGACCGTCCAACAATCACCGTCCCTAACATCGAATCCGACGCCATTTACATTGATGCGGCTGGTTCCCGATCCCAATTACGAACCAACGGTCGACCTCGTTCAATGATCACCTCACATCAACCATCACGGCGCAGCGCCGACAATGCTCAAACGATTGCCGTTCCGGCGGCGTTCACGTTGCTGGAAGTCATTCTGGCGCTGGCCTTGTCCGTGTTTGTCGTGGCGTCGATTGCGGCGGCGGTACGACTGCAGTTGGTCGTGCTGGAGCGCCAGCGGCAAAACATTGAACGGTCCCAGATCGCCCGCAATGTGCTGATGATGGTGAAAAACGATTTGCGGGCCGCCATCCAATACAAGCCAGCCGACGTCACCGGCCTGGATGAGCTGACGGTGTCGCAAGCGGCCATCGCCGGCGTGGCCGCCGGCGTCGATCCCTCGACGCTTAACACCTCACAGATTGATACGTCACAATTGGACCCATCACAGCTGGACCCATCACAGCTGGACCCGGCCCAGCTGCAGTCTGGGCAAGGTGCTGGGCAGCCATCATCGGGCAGCAGCGGCGCGGCGGCGCCTTCCCAGACTACCTCCGGTTCCTTTAGCAGCGCCAACCAGAACATCGCCGCCGCCGCCGGCGAACCGGTGCGACCGGGACTTTACGGAAACTCTGCCGAGATTTTGATCGACATCAGCCGCCTGCCGCGGATTGATCAATACAGCCCGGTCATGGCGGCTGGCAAGCAAGAGGCCGTCTCGCTGCCCACCGACGTTAAAACGGTTTCATATTTTGTGTCCGATCAGACGCTGGAAACCAACCTGCCTGCCATCGGCATCGACCAATCGCCCCGTGGCGGGCTGTATCGTCGCCAGTTGGACCGCGCGGTTGGGTCGTTTGCGTTTGACATCGCCGGTTCAATGGCATCGGTTGCCGAAACGAAATTGATCGCGACCGAAATTGTCGAGATTCGATTTCAATACTTCGACGGTGAAGATTGGCAAGCGGATTGGGATTCCGACCAGCAAAACGGATTCCCCTTGGCGATTGAAATAATCGTGATTGTGGATTCGCGGAGGAATACGGGCAGCGCGACCGAGCCGCTGAACAACTTGGAATTTGACCAAGATTACATGCAAATCTACCGTAGCGTCGTTAACTTGCCGATCGCTGAAATCTTGCCCGAACCGCCCGCGATTCAACCCGCCGGTGCGGCGGGTTCGGCCACGGCACCAGAATCGGCAGGAGGCGGACGATGATGAAATTCGCACATCGAATGCCGCATGCAGTGGAGCGATGCCGGGGGTTCATCTTGCTCGTGGTGCTTGTCACGATCGTGGTCTTGACGTTGTCGGCCTTCACGTTTTCTTTATTGATGATCACCGAGGACAAAGCCACGCGATTGATGGGGCGTCAAATCCAGTCCCGTTACCTGGTTGAATCCGGAGTGGAATACTCCCGGATATTTTTGTCCAACGACGGCCCGACGATTCGCGAAATGGGCGGGCTGTGGGACAATGCCAATCAATTTCAAGGCAAACTGGTCAGCATCAATCCGCAGCAGCCGGCACAAATCGGACGCTTTACGATCATCGCGTCCAACATGGATTTGGATGGCAATCCTGAGGGTTTTCGCTATGGCTTGACGGACGAATCGACGCGGCTGAATTTGAACGTGTTGACCCACGCCGATAACTGGTTGCCCGGTGGTGGACGTCAATTGCTGATGGCGCTGCCTCAAATGACGGAGGAAATCGCCGATGCCATTCTCGATTGGATAGACACGGATGACCAGGAGCGCGAGTACGGCACGGAATACCAATACTATGCCGGCTTGAATCCGCCCTACGCGCCGAAAAACGGACCGATGGACAGCATCGAAGAATTGTTGCTGGTCCGTGGTGTCACGCCGCAATTGTTGTTTGGACTGGACTCCAACCACAACGGCATTCTGGATTTGGACGAGCAATACTCCAGCGAGGTCGGCGCGTACGATCCCGACATGCAACTGGGTTGGGCGAACTATTTGACGCTGTTCAGCAAAGAATCCAATTTAAATCCGGCCGGATTGGAGCGGATCAATATCAACAGCGACAATCTCGAACAACTATACGATGATTTGCGAAGCGTGTTTAATGAACAGTGGTCCACCTTCATCATTGCCTATCGGCAAAACGGGCCGGCCAGCCCGCCCGAATCCGACGACGAATCGGTCCCGCCGGCCTACGTGCCCGTCGACCCGACGAAACCGGCCGGCCACACATTTACTCAAGTACTCGACCTCATCGATGCCTACACCACGGCCACGTATGAGGACGAAGACGGTGAGATGCAAACCGTAAAGCTGGCGTCACCGATCACTTTTCTCAACTTGCCGCAGACCATGCCGATCGTGATGTCGAATCTG
>JBFILF010000030.1:0-21196 GCA_041599835.1 Pirellulaceae bacterium | reverse complement strand
AAAGCGATTTGCAGCTGTTGCGGATCTTTGCCCGCGACATTGCCAGAGCCCTGAACACGCTGGAATTGCTGGTCGCACAAAAAACCTCGTCCACCCAGCAAAGCTTGGAAGCGATCGACACGGCGGTTGCCACTCCCATCGACGAAATCCTCAACGATACCGTTCACGTCATCGAGAATTTCATCGGTCACGATCCGGAGGTGATCCGTCGACTGCGAAGCATTTTGAAACACACGCGGGACGTGAAACAGGTGATTTACAACGCCCGCGAACAAATGGCTCACGACGCCACCGTGCCCGACACAGTGCATTTTGATCAACGGCCGCTGTTAAAACGCAGCCGGATTCTGGTGATCGATTCGGACGAAGACGTGCGAAAAAGCGCGCATCAGCTGCTGGAACAATACGGCTGTATCGTAGAAACAGCCCACGAAGGCAAGGAAGCGATCCTGATGATTCGCAATTGCGATCCCGGTGAGAACTACGACGTGATCATTGCCGACATCCGTTTGCCGGATCTGACCGGTTATCAGATCCTTACCGAATTGAAAAAAATCATTGACGATCCGCCGTTAGTGCTGATGACCGGTTATGGCTACGACCCGGGGCACTCCATTGTGAAGGCCCGCCAGGCGGGGCTGAAACCCAATGCGGTTTTGTTCAAACCGTTCAAGCTGGAACAGTTGTTGGAAACCGTCGAATCAATGATCTCCGGGGCGAACCGCTCTTCGGAATGATTGTCGTCGACCTGCTACTTCTCTGCCTTCAATTGATCGGCCACCTTGCTATCTGGTGCGCGCTGTACAACCAGATCCACGCGCAGGCCTGGTCGCGAACCGTTCGCAAGGTGCTTGAAAAATTAATCTACATTGCCGTCGTCGCTGGCGGGCTGGCGCTAATTTGGCCCGGCGCGTGGGTGGAATTGACGCCCTGGATCTCAGGTTACCGCTGGCTGTGCCTATTGTGTTCGCTGTTCGTTGCCGTTCGCTGGTTGTGGTGGAGATTCGTCGATGCGAATTCCGATGTGCTGGTGGGACAACGATGTCAACTGATCGATCTGGGTGCGGACCTGCCCGGCAAAAAATATGCAGGCTTGCAGGCAAATCTCCTCAGCTGGATCCCGGGCAACCAGTCACTGAAGTTGTCGATCGAACATCGAATTCTGAAATTGCCAAACTGGCCCGCTGCACTGGATGGCCTGGTCATCGCCCAGCTGTCCGATTTGCATCTGAACGGCAAAATGACGCGCGAGTACTTTCGGCGGGTGGCTCAGCAGACCAATCAGTGTGATCCCGACATCATTTGCTTGACAGGTGACGTCGTCGAGCAAGCTCACTATCTCTCCTGGTTGCCGGATATACTGGGCACTTTGACCGCGCGGTTCGGCAAGTATTACATTCTCGGCAATCACGATCTGCGAATCAGGGATGAGCGGCAGCTGCGGTCTGCCATTGAGGCAACCGGATTCCAGCGGCTGACCGGGAACTGGCTTAAGCTGACCATTCGTGGGGCCCACGTGATGCTGGCGGGCAACGAATTGCCCTGGTATTCCGGTGCGGAAAATTTGCGGCCGACCGACCAGCCGGGTCCAAAAATCATTTTGTCGCATTCGCCAGACCAGTTCGCTTGGGCCCAAGCCATGCAAGCCGACTTGGTGCTGGCGGGGCACACCCATGGTGGCCAGGTTCGTTTGCCGCTGATCGGGCCAATCATCGTTCCCAGCGTCTATGGCGTCCGCTATGCGTCGGGATTATTTGAGAAGTCAGGAACGGTGATGTTCGTGAATCGCGGCCTATCGGGTGACGAGACGATTCGGTGGAACTGCCCACCAGAGCTTTCCATACTCAAAATCAATAGCCCGGATGGCTAACCCGACCTCTTACGCCAACGGACGATTGTAACGGGCCAGTAAACGGGTTTAACTGTGTGGAACGGATGCAGTCCAACATTCGTCGAACGGCCGGATACCGCGTCGTTTCCATTAATAAAGGCCAACAGCTATGTATTGTCATTATCACACGGAACGCGTTTTATCCGTATTAACGGCCATTGTGGTTTCGGCTGTCCTTGATGCGCCGTCGCCCGGGCAAACGATCGCGACGAGTTGGGCCAATACGGCGATGGTTCAAGACGACAACGAGGCGGAAAAACTCCCGTCGATTACATACGGAAACAGCCGCGAGTCGACCGGTTGGGTGAAGACCCAGCCTGGAAACACCACCGTCGCTATCGACAAGGGCATTGAATATGACGGGGTCAAATACTATCTGGCCTTGACCTGGCACCTGGTCGCCGTGGACTCGGCAACCGGCCGCACCATTTGGTCAAAAGACGTGAGTGCATATTGGAATCAGCTGGCAATCGAAAAAATTCGGCGGCACCAGGCGGAAGAATCCCAGATTGCCGTCGTCGCGTTGCGGACGGGCCGCGATGACGAATCCAAGGATCGCGCGGTGTACTTTGATTTGAAATCGGGCAAGAAGATCGATGATCCCAATGCAGAATCTGAACCCAAGGGTCAAAAAATCAATCCTGCCAAGGCGTTTCGCGGAAATGAGTGCGGCCAATCGACGCCGCTTTTCCAACTGGTCACATCGCAACAGCGTTGGCGCGAGATTTACGACGAAGTTTTCGCCGAACCAGAATCGGCACCTGATCGCGAAGGACTGTTTGACGATACCGATCAAGTTGCCGTGGTTATTTTTTCCGGTGATACGACGAATTGTTCGGGCATTTCGCCGGCCGCTGTCTACTTGCAACCGGAACGGATACTAATCCGCCTGCACTATCACACGTACCAATCCGGAATCGATACACCCACGGTTCAGCCCTACGGCGTATTCGTTTTGCCGCGGCACGCCGACAAACCCTATGTCTTTCAGCGCAACACCCAGCGCTACATTGGCGGTCCGGCCATCTGGGAAGACTACAAGACGCTAGAAATCGACGAACCGTAGCCGGCGTAAAAGAGTCAGTGCCGACGGCTTCGACCGAAACTAAGGAATACGGTTCGGCAACGGAAATCTCGAGCGGCGTGGGCCGTGAATTTTACTTTGGGCCGTCGTCGTCGCCTTGTTTTAGACGCTTGATCTCTGCGCGCAAATCGCGAATTTCCTTTTGCATTTCGGATATGAGGCTTTTCAGCTCCGCCACCAACGCCTGGTCGCCTCCAGCGGGCTTGCCAGCAACTGCGCCACCGGGGTTCTTGATGCGGTGATCATCGCCGCCGCGGCTCTGATCCCTGGCCCCGCGGGCGCGGGCGGCGGCTTCTTCCTGCTCGCGCCGTCGCTGCTGTTCCAAAATCCGTTCTTCCCGCTTTATCAATTCTTCGACTTGGCGCGCCAATTCATCTTCGCCAGCCACCCGCAAATCTCTTAACGATCGTTTCAGTCGATCGATCCGAGTTTCGGGTTCGCGGGTTTTCCGTGCCTGCGACTTTTCGTAATCCTCTCTAAATCGTTCGGCATGTTCGAGGACGCGATCGGGATTTCCTAGCTCGGGTCCTGCCCGTAACAGCTGGCGCTCGTCGGGACCGCGGCGATTGGGATTGCCAAGTCCTCGTGGCTGAAACACTTCGGGCCTTGCTCGTTCCGCCAATCCCTCCACCAACAATTTCAGCTGGGATTGCAGTTCTTGCAGGGCATCCTTACTGGCTTTGGCTGAGGCGATTTCCTGTTTCAAGCGCACGGCGCCGGCTTGATCGTCGTTTTTCAGTGCGGCCTCGAGATGTTTCTGCAGCGTATTAATGGTGCGCTGTTGTTCGTCGGCCATTGATTGTATTTGATCCAGCTTTTTCTGAATCTCGTCTTCATGTGACGTCTGTCCGTGGGCGAACTGCCAGTTGGCACACAGGCAAAACAATAACGCGATCAGCGGCAATCGAGTTTTCACGGCTTTCTCCAAACTACCGGCCCGGAATTGCAATCGAACATCAAATCATTCTATGTCAATTTACCGGCCAGGCTACCGGCGATTTTTTGCCTTCTCAACGAATTGGCGGCTAAAAGACCGCCAATTAAACGGAAATTCGCAATCTCACACGCTATGATTAGAAAGCGATTGGGGGTCAAAAAAATGCAGCATGACCGATGGGTACGTTAAACCATTGCAGATAATTATTGAAAACTGGCCCCCCTCTTCGGCCAGCTTTACTTGGAGGCGGGATGCCGTCAATCGGCGCTACCTCTGAGACCTTCGCCACGAGGGCTACCTGACACGAATGCCAAAAAACGTTTTGCAGATCGGAGTACCTTACATCGTCGGTACGGCATTATTGCTAATGTCGTTGGCGCCGGCTGCATCTGCCTGGCAGACTCGGGGAATCGGGTCCGGTGCGACGAAACTGCACCGGTATTATTCCCGTGGAGAGCGGGGCCGCTCGCATACGGGCGTCATTAAAAACGTTCGCCTGCTGGCAGGAGGCACTCAGGCCGTCAGTTGCGGCTCGGACGGCGTCGCGTGTCTGTGGGATCTGAAGGCTCAGAAAATCATCAGGCGGTTTTCCGACGGTGTTTCCAAAGAGCTTTATTGCCTGGCGCTTGTCGCCGACGAGCAACAATTGTTAATTGGCGGTAACGGCGGTCAGATTTCACTTTGGAGCCTGAGCAGCGGAGAGAAGCTGAAAGTTTACGACGAATCGTCGACAACGTTCGCCATCGACGTGCTGCCCGACGGGAATTCGTTTTTGGCAGGCGATCGCCAGGGCAATATTCGTCATTGGAATCTGCAAGGTGAAAAGGTCATTGCCACCTACCGGCAGGATAGCGAAGACATTACGGCCCTCCGCGTGCTGGGCGACGGTTCGGGGTTTTTTGCCGGTAATGGCGATGGATGGGTGGCGCGATGGCAATTCGGCAATTCCAAACCGGAGGCTACGTATGAAGGAATGGAGTCATGGGTGTGTTGTCTGCAGATCTCCGGCGACGGCTCCCAATTGGCCGGTTCCGATTATCGCGGCGCCACGGCGTTATGGGATATCGCTTCGGGCGACCAAATATGGCGGCGCGAAGAAGTTTCCGGCGAAATCTACTGGGTCGATTTTGTCGACAACGAGACTCTGGTTGGTGTCGACGGTGATAATCAGCTGATTCGATTCGACCGCAAAACGGGCAAATACACCAAACAACGAATCGACATGCCGTCGATGGGCGGGTTTGCGTTGGCCGCCGACCGGTCCAGCATTTATTGCGGTGGAAAAAAAATCGTTTGTCAGTGGAGGCTAGCCGACGCACAACGACTGTTCCCCGACGACCAGATGTATCAACAGTCGGCAGCCATTCGCGACGTTATGTTAATGGGTGACCAACTGGTTTCCATCAACGATCGTTGGATGCTTGAGTCGCGGGACGTTCGTGCCGATCAACGGCAATATCAAATAGATATTTCAAAAAGTTTGGGCGAAGCGGTGAGTGATGGGGCCTGCCGCCTGCATTTGATCGGAGATCAAATTGTCGCGTCTACGCCATCGGGATACCTCGTGTTAGAGCGAGATTCGGGCAAAGTACGACACCGCGTGAAGCACGACTACTATTTCGTCAACTTTTGTCCCGAAACTCGAATGGTCGTTGCCATTGACGACGACAGTTACCAAGTGATCGAAACTGACCTGGACGGCGACAAACGCCGCAATCTGTTTAGCGATCACGAGGACGGATTTAATGAACTGCACGTGCTGAACCAGCGATTCGTGGTTGCCGTTCCGGATAGCTATCCGCGGAAAATCGAAATTCGCTCCCGGGCCACGGGTGAATTGGTGCAAAAATCGCAATTCGAGGCGAGCCGGCTCGATCAATTCGACAGCTTTGGCAAAACGTTTCTTGGCGTTGCCAACCACCGCGAGCTATTGCTGTTTGCAACGCCTGAGACGGAAGGAGCCACGATCGTGCCCCAGGATTTCAATCGCTTGATTGACGATTTGGGTGCTGAGAGTTTTGCAGCGCGGCAGGCGGCCATGTTGAAGTTGGCCGATGGGGGGCAAACCACGTTGCAGCTGCTCCAGTCGATCACACCGTCTAATACCGAAGTTCGTTTCCGCATCCGCAAGATTCGCGAATTGATCGAACGACGGCGGATACCCGTTCTGACACCTCTGGAAACCGACTCGCAGATCAGATCGAACATTGAAACGGTAGCTATCGATCCTCACCAACGTCGCTTTCTGCTGACGATCCGCCGAGGCTGGCAATCGGAGTTGCTGGTAGGGGCATTTAATGACACCAAATATGAAATCGTCCGGCAGTTTGAGTTGGAATCCAAAGCCAGTCGTATTCGATTTGGCGACGTGCCCGGTCGGGTAGCCGTCGGTTACGTGGACGGGACCATCGACGTGTTTGAAATCGCTGACTAACTAATTGTCAGCAGAGAATCAATCAAACGGAATGCCCGTTTGTTTGCTGATGTCGCGCAACTCTTCGACAACCGGCAAGACGAGGGGGATTCCGTTGACGGTGCGAATCTGTTCCTGCTCGCGTTCCGGGTCCCCGGGAATCAATACGCCCGGCGAGTCGGGCTGTGGTCGGGTTGCCCGAAATGTTTCGATCCAGTCGTCAATCTGGCTTTTGAATTCATCGGGATCGATAAAGGCGTCGATCCGCATGGCGCCAAAAAAGTGCCCAATGCCTTTTCCCACACTGCGTTCGGGAATTTCCTGCCGCAATGCGAACGGCGGCGCCCAAGGTCCCCAGTTCGCGCCGCTGAGCGCGCAGCAGAGAATGTCGACCATCGCGGCCAGGCAATAGCCTTTGTGGCCACCCATTTCCCGAAAGCTACCCAGGGGCAGCAAGGCACCGCCGTTGATCATATCCATTGGTTGTTGCGAATCGAGGCCGCTGGCATCGATGGCCCAGCCGCGTGGAATGGATTCATCTCGGCGTTTCGCCATTTCGACTTTGCCATAAGCGCAGGCACTGGTGGCCATATCGATGACAATCGGCGGTTGTTGGGCACCTGGAAAGGCAATGGCAATGGGATTGGTGCCCAGCATGCGCTGGCCGCCCCACAAAGGCGCGACCAATTTCGTGCTGTTGGTCATGGCCCAACCAATCATGTCGCGCTGCAGCGCTTGCAGCACGTAATAACCGGCGATCCCAAAATGATTCGTGTTGCAGACACTGACCCAACCGCTGCCTGCCTCGTCCGCTTTGTCCATGGCGATCTGGTTGGCTTTCGGTCCCACGACCAGTCCCAGCCCGTTGTCACCGTCGACCGTCGCTGTGCTGGCCGACTGGCGAACAATTTTGATTTCAGGTTTCGGATTAATGCGTTCCAGCGAGAGCATGTCGAAATAGGTATGCAGCCGCGCCACGCCATGCGATTCGATACCGCGCAGATCGCTCTTGGCCAACACTTCAGCAGCCAGTTTCGCGTCGGCTTCCGGGACACCAAAATGCTGAAAAACTGCCGTGGAAAACTGACGGAGGGTGTCGATGGAATATGTTTTGGTTTCAGCGACGGCCATTTTGGCAACCGGACATGAACAGTTTCACGGCAAGGATCATCCCTTTATAAACGCTCGACAAGTTTGTCGGCAATCATCTGCCCGATGTTTAACGCAGCGGTGGCGGCGGGCGACGGCGCATTATTGACTGAAATCATCCGTTTCGATTCGACGATCAGAAAATCATCCACCAGTTGGCCATTTGGCAAAAGGGCCTGGGCACGCACGCCTGCCGGCGCGGGCTGAAGATCATCGGCGGTGATTTCGGGGATAAGTTTTCGCAGCGCCCGGACAAAAGCGGATTTACTCAGGCTGCGCCACATTTCCTGGCACCCCATCATCCAGTGCTTGCCGGCCAGCCGCCAGAATCCCGGATACGAGACGCTTTGCCACAAGTCGCGTGGATTGATCTTGGTCTTGGTATAGCCTTCTCGAGCCCCAGCCAGCACCGCATTGGGTCCGCATTCCACCGAACCGTTGATCATCCGAGTAAAGTGAACTCCCAGGAATGGGAAATTGGGATTGGGAACGGGGTAGATCAAATTCTTGCACAAGTGCCGAGCGGCCGGCTTGAGTTCAAAGTACTCACCGCGAAACGGAACGATTCTGGCTTTGGGTTTGTCTCCGGCAAGTTGAATCAAACGATCACATTGCAACCCGCCGCAATTGACTATCCATTGCGCTTGCCATTCATCGGAAGGCGTGCCGATGATGGCATGGTCGTCCTGTAACGAAATGGATGAGACCTGGCAGCGCGTGCGAATTTCACCTTGGTGTTCCGTCACGATTTCGGCCAGCCGATTGCAGACCTGGCGATAGTCAACGATGCCCGCTTCCGGAACGTGGATCGCGGCAATGCCTGCGGAATGAGGTTCCAATTCGCGCAGTCGCGACGCATCGATCAGTTCACAACTGACTCCATTTTGCTGGCCACGGTCAAAAATCTGATTCAGCACCCTCATTTCGCTCTGGTCCACGGCCACAATCACCTTGCCGCAAATTTCATATGTGATTCCCTGATCCTGACAAAACTGCTGCATGGCCAACTTGCCTTGACGACAATTGATGGCTTTGAGCGAACCGGGTCGATAATAAATTCCCGAATGCAATACACCGGAATTGTGACCGGTTTGGTGCATGGCCAGTTCCGACTCCTTTTCCAGCACCACGATGCGCAGTTGCGGACGACTGCCGAGAATTCGATAAGCCGTGGCCAGCCCGATGATGCCGCCGCCGATGATTGCCACGTCGCAATGATTCACGATGAAGTTGGTTTCTGCCGATTCTTGGGCAATTGATTACTGCCAATTGATTAATGAAGATGCATCCGCAACATTGCACAAATTATAAAGGCAATATAAATGAGCCACCATCGCTCTGCGGTTGCCAGTGTGTAAACACTGATTTCATTTCATTCGATTCAGTAATTCAATACTATAGAGTATTGGTCTGAGTATTCGGTGCATCGCAGGCCAAGTGTCGTCAACATTTCGTTTAGCAGAGGATTCGTGATGGGTTGGGGACGAACCTTGTTACTGGGTGACGTAGGAAATCGGCTGGACATTGGCGATTGTGAGCGAGACATCGCCTCGTTGCGGTCCAAGCTGCGTCAAAATACACGCCAGGACATCAGTCAAAACGAAGAATTGCAAAACCTGCGTCGAGAGCTCGATGAAGTGAAATTATGTTTAGGCTCGCTCACCCGCATCTTGACGGCAAACGGTCTGATTGACGCGGCGGAATTGGCCCGTTTTGCCAAGGTTATCGACGACGACGAAATCATCCAGTTTTTGAATGAATGATCGTTAAGCGTCGGACAGTTGGGTTTGGCTGGCGATAGACGACTGAGGTCATCAACGGTAGATTTCCACGCCAATCGTAGCCCCATGAAATGTAGCGCTGTCGTCGTTGAAATTGACGCCGCTGGTGGGATCGATGATCGTAGTAAAATTCGCTTCAGCCGTGTTCACATTGACCAGCACCATTGCTTCATAGCCGGCGCGAATCCGGGCCCGTGGGCCAATGCGATATCGGGCATAAACGCCGAGGTCCAGGCTGGCCGCAAACTCGGTGTCTTCGCTTACGCGGTTCAGACTGAACGTGCCGCCCACGTTGCCGACATTCAGGTACCCAAACTCATTTCGAATGAAGTTTGCATAGCCGCCCAATTTACCGGCTGCTGAAAACGACAGTCGGTAACCGATGTCGTAAATCACTTCACCGCCAGCGTGCAATCCAAACAGTAAATTGGTGTGATCGAGCGTGTGTATGCCGCGTTCGCCAAAAATATTTGACGACGACAAGTGGAATTCATCGTCAAAATAAATGTATCGCGCGCCGAGAAACGCTTTGGCTACATCAGCGCCCCACCAGGTGCGATTCAATTCAAACGAATGCAAATCCGACTTTTGAAATTGTTCCATGAAGTTGGCGTTTCGGAACGCCGTGTAGTTGAACAGTGAAAACCCTTGCGCGCTTGGGAATACTGCTCCGAATAACGTTCCTGGAGGATTGCGCTGCTCCGATGCGGAAATCCACGGATCCATCATCATATAGGTGGCTTCCCAGCCGATCATACAATCCACGCGGCGGCCGACGGTAAATCGACCTCCCCAAGACCAGTCGAAATTGTCGAGGTTGGTTATGTTACTGGCGCGAAACGTCCCGCCTTCGCGCGTCCAGGCCAAGGCGTCCGCAATCACGTAGCGTCGAGCGTCCATGACAAAACCGCAACAGCCGAACATTGCATCCGGCGAACCAAATCCGGCTTGGACGTCGACAGCGACGTCTACATTGCCCGCGTTCGGGTCAACGCCCGGCTGCTGTGGCATCACAAAATAATCGTTGGCCATCACCGATTCAGGCACGGCGTACTGCCGGCTGATGACTGGCGGCAGTCCCGGATCCGTTTGCGGCCTGGGATCGACGATCGTTTCGGCTGTTGGCGCGGGCGGCGTTTCCAAATTCGGTGGTGTCGCCGGTCGGGCTGGAATGTCGCTCGGTGAGTCTTGCTGCATTGCAAACGAATCGGCCAACTCAGCAGGTTGCATCGCAGCCGGTGTCATCAGCGGTGATAGCGGAATTTCCCCGCTCACCGCCGGCTCTGGCGCGACCATCAGCTCGGCGGTGTGAACAGGCAACGGCATGGGAAGGTCAGCGGCCAGTTCGCCGCGATTGGCATGAACGAACTCGTTGATCTCCCGCTGGGCCTCGGGCGGCAAGTTGGGGTGGGGCGTATTTTGTTCGGCCTGTTCGCTCGGTTGGGCAGCGTATTGGTTTCGAACCACGGGCGCGAGCGGCAAAAGTGGCAAAGTCGATTCTGGTAGCGCTTGAACTTGCGGGTGTTCGCCAACATGACCCGGCGGCGGAACCGCGGGAAATGTCGAAGCTGGAACGATGGGCGGCAATAATTCGTCGGACCACGTCGATTCTATTTGCGCGTTTACAATGGGCGGTTCAACGATCGGTTGCGGGAAGGGAATTTCTGTTTTGTCTTCAATTTCCTCGGCTTTGACGACTGGCGCCAAGTCGGTGACTTTGGGGACCAGGGTGCCATTGAGCGGAGCCAGGTCTGGGCTTTTTTCTGGCGGGGCGGCCTGTTTGCCGGTGACCGGCAACAGCTGCTGGCCGTGCACATTGGCTGAAAAACAGCTTCCGGCACATATACACGCCGCCGCCAGCCCTCGCAGAAATCGATTTTTGGCAAACATCTTCATCGCACGGGTTGATCGATGTATGGGCGAAATTCGAACGCAAGACACGTTCGGACTAACTCGTAAATCGGTAATTCCAGCTGTGCAACTTTTGTCGATTCTGCCGAATTTTGCGGAAGTAACGGCATTAACTTGTCCGTAAACTATTCGCATAATTCAGCTTGTGCGACTGCTGGCAGTTCGAGTTGCCGGCCTGATATTTGGATCAGCTGTTGACGTGTTACGCACCCAAAAACGGTCGTGAAACGCAGCGGAATCGCCGGGTTGACTTAATTCGGCGAAAGCAGTTTGGTAAACTGAGGAAGTTGCATCGGACCTGACGAGTACAACAATGGGGTGGTAATCTGACGATACCCCTCCGCGCGATTCTCGCAGGAATGCCCCGCTGGCAAGGTCGGTGGGTAATTTGTCGCCGCTTCGCTAACTCTTGATTAACAACACTCAGCACCATGCATTCACTCATCATTTTGGTCAAGCGATTTCTGTTGTTCTTGACCGATACGGCGATTTGGCCGTTCCGTACCTTATACAGTTTATGGCTCGATCCCAGCCGCGGGCGCTATCTGATATATGGGTTACCGTCGATCGTGATCGGCTTGCTGGCAGTTTTTGCCGCGGTGTATGCCAGTACCGCTTCTCAGGACACGTTTATTCGTCGATACGAACGCGCCAAGCAGGAGGCGATCGTTAACAAGGACTGGCGCGAAGCGATTACGTTCGCACGAAAGTTGATGGAATTGCAACCTGAAAACGACGACGTGAAGTTGGAATTGGCCCGTATTCTAAGTCAGGATGACAATGAGGAGACGCGGCAAATAAGTCGGACATTGGCGGAAGGCATCTTTGCGTCGTTGGCGCCCCGCGAATCGTCCGGTCATCCTGATGCCCATGTTCGGCAGGCCCAGGTGATATTACAGACCACCGACAGACGGTTTAGCCCGGCGCAGCGGCTTAAGATGGCCAGCGAGCATATTAAAATGGCGTTGGCCGTTGTCCCCGAGCACAAAGACGCGCTGACGGTGATGGCTGAGATTCATAATTTGAAAGGCGAATATCAGCAAGCTGAAGAGATTTACATCCAGCTGTTTCGCGATCACCCGGGTTATATCGCTAAAATTGTAGAAATGGCGCGGCGGCAAAACCGCGCACCGGAAGCCAGGCCTTATTTGAGGGAAGCGGTTGAAAAATACAAGAAGTTGTTGAATGAACTGCCAAATGTTCCGGAA
The DNA here is from genome assembly GCA_041599835.1 of Pirellulaceae bacterium. Lineage (GTDB taxonomy): Bacteria > Planctomycetota > Planctomycetia > Pirellulales > Pirellulaceae > CAJQPP01. Next base: position 8,822 of record JBFILF010000030.1, on the reverse strand, counting down.
CAGGAGCAGAACTTTGTCAACTACGTCCGGCGGCTGGCCAATTGTTATTCGATGCTGGGCGATTACGAATCTGGAGCGACCGTGATCCGTGAATCGATGGACCGAGTCGCCGATCCGGTTCGTAAAAACGCCTTGCGCCGGACGCTGTCAAACATTTTTGTCGCCAAGGCCAAGACGTATGCTTCGCGTGTCGACACGGATGTTGAGGCGCGGCGTAATTTTCTGCAAAGTTTGATCGATGCCCATCGAGAGGATCCGGAAAACGATATACCCAAAATCGACCTGACGTTATTCAGTCTGGCCGATTTTCCCGAATCGGCGCAAGCGAGATCGGTTTATGACGGTCGACAGGATCCCGATCAGGCACCGGACGGAGTTTTGCAACATTTGGGAACGCATGAGGTTTTGCACGGTGATGTGAATTTGGGTATCGAGCTTTTGGAAAAGGGCATTGAGAAAAACCCGCGCAACCACCAGATACTCAATAACCTGGCGTATTCGTTGATCGACAGGGATCTTGAGCGGGCGTTGGATCTGGCGAATCGCGCAGTGTTTCTACAGCCGGAACAGCCCAATTACCGGGACACGCGGGGAAACATTCTGATGAATCTGGGCCGCTACGACAAAGCGATCAACGATTTCGAAGCGGCCATGTCGGCGCCTGAGATGAAGACCAATATTTCCGTGTTTGAAGCGCTGGTGAAGTGTTATGAGGCACAGGGTATGACTCGGGAAGCCAAGAGTTATCAAGAGAAAGTGGATGAATTACGGAGCCAGCAGTCTCCGTCAAACGGCGCCAGTGGCAATTAGTATTTGAGGTGACACCGTGCGATTCAGACGCCGTCGATCTTACGAATTTCGGGAAGGATTTTCGCTGGGGCGATGGCTGTCAGCGCCATTGCGTTGGTTGATTCGGCTCGTTTGGGGACGAGAAAGCCGGCTGGGCGAGCAAACGCCATGGCACCGTCAGGCGATCAGGTGGCTGGTGGCAATTATCTGGTACCCGATTTTTCTGCTATTCCACGTATTCAAGTTTCTCATTCTAAGTTGGACGACCACTCGCCGCGGCTCGGCATTTTTATGGAGTTTGCCGGTAATGGGGCTGCTGGGATTGACCATTGCTACTGCGATTGTCTCGAAGTTCGTGGAGCAGCGATATACGTTGTTCAATCATCGCTCCAATCTGGTCAACGGAATTGACAACGAAGAGTTCGAAAAAGCGTTGGTATGCGCCAAACGAATTTGCAGTTTGCGCGACGAACACCGTTGGCGATTTCAAATGGCGTACGCGTTGTATTCTGCGGGCAAAGATGCCCACGCCAGGGCGATCATCGATCAGCTGGCGCCAGTCGATCATGCTGTCTTTAAAGAAGCTCACATGTTTCTGGTGGATCAATACCTGAACAACGCAGACTTGGACTTGACCCAAGAGCAACGGCTGGACAATGCACAGGTTCATCTTCGGCATGCGTACGAACTGGACCAGACCGATTCGCGAGTGCAACTGCAGATGGCGGCGGTCATGAATATTCAGGGCAAGACGGACGAAGCCATGAAGATTTATCGGCGTTGGTCGGATCAGGAACCCGCCGTCGTGCCTGACCTGGCCCGGCACATGATTCGGTTGGGTGAAACCGCCAACGCGGAATTTGAGATCGAACGGGCGATCCGCAATCTTCGTGACTTGGGAATGGAAAACCCAAGCAACCAGCGAATTTGGCAGACGTTGTATGACGTGCTGATGGTTCAAGAGGATTACCCTCGGGCAATTCAAGTCTTGGCGGACGCGGCCAAATTAACCGATGACGAGGGCGCCCGGCGGCAAATTAGCGTTTTGCAATCGAATGTGTATGTGAATTTTGCCCGATCTATGGAGGACGTCGAAACGCAGGACAGTTTCCGTCGCCAGCTGATTGCCATCAACAACGCTTTGAGCAAATACCCGCGGAACAGTTTGGCGCTTGAATCGTTAATCAAGCTGGTCCTTTATCCCAAGACTCAGGAGTTTGAGAACTGGTTGTTGAGCGAGGCGCGCGATCACATTTCACCCTCGGTAACGCACGTCATCCACGGCATTCGCGATTGTGTGCGCGGGAATCCGGTATCTGGAAAAAACCACTTCAATCTTGCGTTTGACGGTAACAACATTGCGGCCATCGTGGTCAACGACATCGCGTTTATCCTGACGAATACGAAACAAGAACATCAGGACGCCTTGAAACTCATGGATGTGGCGATCGACACCTGGCCCGACGTATGGCTGCTGTATCAAACGCGCGGTGAAATTTTATTGGCGTTAGATCGCAACGAAGAGGCGCTGCAGGAATTAAAATTCGCCGGCGAATCGATCAACAAAGACTTTTATTATCATGAACTCATGGCACGCTGCCTGGATAAACTGAACCGACCCGACGAAGCCGCCCAGCATCGAAACACCTCTGAAGATTTAAAAGCCAAGTTGATCGCAGAATCTCAACGGAAAGGCAGCGAAGGAAGCTAATGGTGTTGCCAGGCCCGCTGAAAACATCTGGCGATATCGCGATTGATTGACCATGCCTGGCCGGATGGCCGCAAACTTTTTTGCGAACGTATCCCCAAGATTCTTGTCAAGTTCACTGAAACAAGTGTGCCAGCGCCTCTTTTCTGATCAGCGGATGTTTGCGTGATCCCAGAATCCGCAGAAAACCTGCAACGCGATTCCAATTCGCCATTTATCCGCTGGTGGCATTCCACTTGTGGTCCCCGCGAAGTGCTGGTAATCGCCCTGCCGCTGATCGTTTCCACGATGAGCTTCTCCGTAATGCACTTTTGCGACCGGATGTTCCTGGCCTGGTATTCGACGGCGGCGCTGGGTGCTTCGGTTTCGGCCGGAGCATTGATGTGGACGTTATTCAGCCTGCCCATGGGTATCGCTTCGTATGCCACCACCTTTGTCGCTCAATATCACGGTGCCGGTCGCCCCGAACGGATCGGGCGTATTGTATGGCAAGCCCTGAGAATCGGGCTTTATTGCATCCCGATTTTTCTGGCCATTGCCTTAATGGCCCGCCAAATATTTACCTGGGCGGGACATAGCGCGGAATTGATCGTTCACGAAGCCGTGTACTTTCAGACGCTTGCATTTGGCGCCGGCGCGGTAGTGCTGGCCGCCGCGCAAAACGCATTTTTTATCGGGCGGGGAAAAACACGCATCATCATGGTCACCGACGTGCTGGCCGCGCTGCTAAATATCATCCTCGACGGATGGCTGATCTTTGGTGGTTTGGGCCTGCCAGCGATGGGAATCGCCGGTGCGGGCATCGCCACGTCCATCTCCATGTGGTTTAAAGTCGTTGTCTATGGTTGGGCGATGGCTGCCAACCCTAAACATCGCGTGTATCAACTGAGAAAGGGGCGCTGTTGGGATGGACCGCTGACGCGGCGGTTATTTCATTTTGGCGCGCCCAACGGTCTGCAGTTTTTGCTCGAAGGCGGCGCCATCACGATTTTTGTGCTGTTGATCGGAAAAATCGGGGCGACCTCGGCAGCGGCTACCGCCGTTGCATTTAGCGTCAACATGGTTGCCTTTGTGCCGGTTTGGGGGTTGGCAATGGCCGTCACGGCTATGGTTGGACAGCGCATTGGCGCGCGGCAACCAGAATTGGCAGCCAAAGCCAGTTGGACATCACTGTTCTTGGGATTGGCTTATTGCAGCATATTCGCCATCGCATACGTGGCGGTACCTGATTGGTTCCTGATGGCGCATGCCTCAGTAGGCGACGGGTTGGCGGATATTCATGGTTTGATCATCGTATTGTTGCGGTTTGTGGCGGCTTATTGCCTGTTCGATGCCGTTCAACTCGTATTCGTGAGCGCGATCAAAGGTGCGGGAGACACGATGTTCGTCCTGCTGGTTACCATCGGCTCGACGGCAGCATTCTTAATGGCCGGCCGGATCATCAGCCAGTCGATGACCAGCGAAACTGACTTGTTGTTTGGATGGTGGGCGGCATTAACTGGTTGGGTCATCCTGCTGGCGATCATCTATACGGCCCGATTTTTACAAGGCAAATGGAAATCCATGAATGTGATTGAAATCGGTGACCCTGACGACGGATCGGATTTGGGCTAAGTGTCCCGCACCAGTGTTGGCCGTATTTGACCGCGGTTCCACACGCTACTCGTTGACATGGCCCGAAGAATCCATCGAAACGGGCCTTTCCGTGCCCGGCGGGCGCCTTTCCAGTGATAAGCATCGTTGGCGATTGTTCCGACAATGATCATAATCGAAAAAGCGAGTTGGCCATCCAGTTTAGTGACTCAATAATTCTCCATGGCGGCGCAAGGATCCAAGTTTGTTTTGCTGATGTTGGCCGTATTGGGCCTGCGTTTGGCAATTGGCTTTCATTTTTACCACGAAGGCGTTTCCAAGTTGCAGGACGGCAATTTTTCATCCGCGCCGTTTCTGGCTGCGGCGCGAGGGCCTTTGGCGCCGTGGTTTCACTCCTTGATCGACGATTATCACGGACGAATTCGGTTATGCGTCACTCCAGTAGACGTAAATTCAGACGAACCATTAGCCATTGATGCGACCCAAACGTTTGCAATTTGGGAGGAGCTTTTCTTGGCGGGAGCCACCGAAAAATTCAATTTTGATGCTCAGCAGCGGAAACAGGCGGAACAACTTGTAAAACAATCCAAAGCGGAACTCCAGCAGCTGCTCGATGAAAATCGAGAAGCCATCCTGGCTTGGGCTGGTGGCGTAACGCGGCTGGACGGTTTTGAGCGCGACGGATCCCGGCGTCGGGTCGTGTCGGAACAAGTGGAGTCGCTGAGCGATCAGCTCGATACCATTCGCGCAGACCGGCGTCGCCAGGCAGCTCCCTGGTTATCCCAAGTTGAGAACATCTGGGACAATCTGGAATCCGGAATGAATGAAATTGCCGGTCCCGGCCTTGGCGAAGCGGATCGTCTTCAATTGATTCGACCTTATCGCGAGGCCAATTCGCCCCAGTCGTTCATCGACCGATTTTTGCCGTGGTTCGACCTGGTGGTGGGCGGATTGTTGATTGTCGGTCTATTCACGCGAATCGCGTCGTTCGCGGGCATGATTTTCCTGTTGGGCGTGGTGGCCACGCAGCCGCCCTGGCTGCTGGCCAGTGCCGATACGTTTTACCAGTGGATCGAGCTGGCCGGGTTGTTTGTGCTGTTTGCGATTGCGGCCGGCCGATTTGGCGGATTAGATTACTTTTTTCACCAGAAACCGGAATTCAATGGGGACAGCCCATGAACTTGACCCCCGAAGAACGAGAAGTCGGTCGCGAGAATTATTATTCCGCAGTCACGGCTTACGACCAGATTCATCGCCGCGACTTTTTGAAGGCCACGATTGCAGGTGGTACGGCCGTAGCAGGGTTGGGCGCGATGTATTTTCAATATCAAAAGCCCACGCGACCCGCCCGCATCGGCATCATCGGGACGGGGGACGAAGGCAATGTATTGATTGGCGGGCTGAATCCGGATTATGTCGACGTCGGATCGATTTGCGATATTCGCCCCTCCAGCATTCATCGTGCGTTTCATGGCGATTGGGCCACGCCAAACGCGCTGGCCGCTCGCCCCGGGCTGATGAATATTTACGGCTGGAAATCCGAAGACGAGGCGCGTCGCCACGTACACGTTACCGACGACTACCGGGATATCCTGCGGGACAAGTCCATAGACGGTGTGATCATTGCCCTGCCGCTGCACTTGCACGCCGAAGTCGCCGTACAGGCGATGCTGGCCGGCAAACATGTGCTGGTTGAAAAACTGATGGCTCACAATATTGCTCAATGCAAATTGATTGCCCGGTTGGCCAACCGCCAGAAAATGGTTCTTTCCGTGGGACACCAGCGGCATTACAACATTCTGTACGATAACGCCGTCAACCTGATTCGCTGGGGACTGCTCGGCGAAATTCACCACATTCGGGCGCAATGGCATCGTAACAATCTGCCCGGATCCGATTCCTGGGCGCAACCCATCCCCGGCGGGGAACCAACGGTGGACGGGCAATGGGTGGACAAGATCGCCAATCAACTGGCAAGCATGCAACGATCGTTGAGCGGCGCCGACGCCAGCCGAGCCAATGTCCTGCGCCAACAGATTGCCCAATGGACCCAATGGGATCGCGACCAGTCAGTTGACGCGAAGCGTCACGGTTATGTTGATGATCCTGATATCCGCCAGGATGGACGCCTGCGTTCGGCCTTGGAAGAACTCGTTCGGTGGCGGCTGTGGGATCGAACCGGTGGCGGGCTGATGGCCGAATTGGGCAGCCACCAATTGGATGCCGCCAGTATTTTTATCGCTGCGCTAAGTCGCCAAGTGGGGCATCATGTGCACCCGTTAACCGTGCACGCCGTGGGCGGGCGTCACCTGTTTCCCCAGGACCGGGATGCTGACGATCACGTTTATTGCATGTTTGAATATCCCGGTCAGGGTTACGATTACGACTTCAAAGCCGGCTATTTTGATCCGATCAACCAGGTGCCAAACCCGCGTACCGGAATTGCCTCGTACGCTGAAGACACGGATAAGAAAATTGTCGTGACGTATTCGTCGATCAATGGAAACGGGTTTGGGGGGTACGGCGAAGTCGTGATGGGAACCAAAGGAACGTTGGTTCTGGAACGTGAGAAGGAAGTCATGCTGTATGCCCGACAAAACAGCGGGGTTCGGGTCGGCGTCAAGGGTGATGCCGGCAACGCCGCATTGGATACTTCGGCCAGCGGCGATCCGGCCCCTGCCCAGGCAGCCGCGTCCGCGGCCGGCGATGTCAGCCGTGGATATCGAGAGGAAATCGAGCATTGGGCCTGGTGCATTAACCAGAACGATCCGCTCGTCCATCCGCGCTGCAACGGCCCGGTTGCCTTGGGCGACGCCGTGGTTGCCTTGACGGCCAAACTGGCGATCCAGAAATCCAAACGGCCTGGCCAAGCCGGATTCGCGCAGTTCAATCCGGACTGGTTCGACGTCGACAATGACGCTGTGCCTGAGACCATGTTTGATGATGCAGCACCAACCATTCAATCGGAGCGCCAATCGCTGGGTCTTAACGGTTCGGACACCTGACGTAAAAGACGCCCACGGATTGGCGGCGAGCCGAGGGCGACGACGACTGGGAAAATCGCCTAACGCGGCGCCGTGCCTGGGAGGTTAACTAGGAGGCCGTGGTGGGCTTAAGACACGTCGACTACGGTATGCGATCCCATCGGGCCAACTCCGCTTCGGCCGCGATATAGCCGAAGGCGGCCCAATACGGACCCTGGATAACCGTTTCGAATACTTCGCGCGCCGTTTGTTGGCGGCCGTTGATTAGATGCCAATTTCCCATCGCGTAACCGTAAGTGGCCAGGTCCAAATCGCGATCCGCATCTTCTCGCTGTGAGTCCATCAACTGAGCGACGGGGATTTTACCCTGGTACATCAGCAACCGCCGATGATAGGCGAAGTTTTCAATGATGTTCATGTCCTCATGCACGTGCTGGATCGCTAGTTTGGCTTCGTCATGTTTCCCGGCTCTCCGCAGAGACATGTAAATCCAATCCAGCGCAGCGACGCGCATGTCGTCGTTGTCTGCCAGTTCAAAACATTTTTGAAAATGCCCGTGAGACGCTTCAAAGTTCCCTTGTAGATAATGTGCCAGCCCCAGGTGGTAGTAGATGTTTGTGAACAACGTGCTGGTGGGAATACCCTGGGCATTGGGCTGGCCATCGGGCTCAACCGAGTCTTCCGTGTTCTTGATCAACGTGACTGCGCGATTGAAATCTTCAATTGCTTTGTCGAATTCACGTACCGTAATCCATCGATGACCTCGGTGCCGATACAAGCGCGGCTCGTCGGGAAAAGTTCGAATACCCTGCGTGTATACTTCAATTGCGTCGTGATATCGCCACAGATATGCCAGGCGGCGACCCAGCCAGATCAGGTTGTCGACGTTTTCTGGTTGCTGCTCGAATTGGCGCCGAGCTTCCTCCAGGTTTTCTTCCAATCGTTGTCGCTGCGGCCCCTCAAGCTTGATCGGCAACAGCTTTTTGCCGAGCAACGACGCGACGGAATTGGATTCGTCCCCTTGGAGAGATTGAGGGGTAAAACCGCAGGTTGAGTCTGGCATCGAAATCCAAACGACTGACATCAACGACAAAACCGCACACGGACGGATCATCTTCAACTCGTTCTATTTGGATGTGACTTCGAGCGGCACTTCTGGTGACACCAGATCGACGGTCACCTGATCGATTTCGTAGTAGATTCGGTATTTGAACGGACGGTCAAATAACTTGGGCAATAGTTCACTCGTTTGGTCATAAACCTTCATCTTCTCGCCGAGCACGTCGAGCCTGTGCTTCATCTCGTCGGTTGCTTTCTTGTGGTCGGCTTGTTCCCCGGCTTTGGGCTGGTAACCGTTCAGCTGCATCAATAGGTTCTGTGCAATTAACAAGTCCCTTTTCAGGCTATCCCCCAGTTTGGTGAAATCGTTTTCCTTGTAAGGGCGCGGGTTATTAAAGTTAATCACCATCGCTGTATCCAACTTGATCCGGCTGCCAATGTCTCCTTCAAACTTGATGAAAATCAGTTGGCGCTCGGGATCCTGCTCGAAGTACAAAAATACGGAGCTTATCTCGCCGGTAATCATGCGGTCCGGCGGCACGTAAAATTGCAGCTTGGCTTCCTCCTCCGGCAACGGCTCAACCTGCAACGTGATGGCCGTCGGATCGGGCAGCCATTTCAGATCGAGCGTTGACTTCTGATTTGGCCGTCGCGCAGTCAAAATCAATTGGTGATTGGGCAATGGTTTT